>NZ_JBFAXR010000242.1:0-5632 GCF_040680895.1 Streptomyces sp. NPDC051940
GGGTGGGGGTTACGGGCGGGGGGCCCGTTGTCGCACCCCCAGCCCGTCCGGCGTTTGAGGACTGAGGCGCGGAGCGCCGAACCGCGCCGCAGGCGCCAGCGACACCGGACGCTCGCAGCGTGACCGGCACCAATCCCAGCCCGTCCGGCGCTTGAGGACGAGGCGCGCAGCGCCGACCGCGTCAGCCAGCGCAAGGCGAGAATCAGCCCGTCCGGCGCCTGAGGACTCCGGCCGAAGGCCAACCGCGACGGCAGCCGACCCAAGCGGCACCCTGAGCCCGCCCACCCCCGCGGGCGGAGCCCGGACGCCACCGAACCCGGGAGGGTTACCTCCGCTCCTGCCGCTGCTTGCACTCCACACACAGCGTCGCCCGAGGAAACGCCTGCATGCGGGCCTTCCCGATCGCCTTCCCACACGACTCGCAGAGCCCGTACGTCCCCGCGTCGAGCCGCTCGAGCGCCCGCTCCGTCTGCGTGAGCCGCTCCCGCGCCCCCGCGGCGAGCGCCAGCCCGTGCTCGCGTTCGATGTTCTTCGTCCCCGTGTCCGCCTGGTCGTCCCCCGCCCCCGCACCCGCGTCCCGCATGAGGCCGGTGATCGCCTCGTCCGCGGCGATGATCTCCGCGCGCAGGCGCACCGCCTCGCCCTCCAGCTCACGCCGGGCCTCGGCCACTTCCTCGGGCGTCCAGGGGTCCTCGCCCGGACGTACGGCCAGGCCGCCGCCCTCCGCATCGGCGATGCGGGCCCCGGGCACCCCGGCCGTCGCGACGCTCTCCCCGACAGCCGGATTCTTCTTCGCGACCACCTTTTTGGCTCCCGTCGTCTTCGCCGAAGCGGTCTTCTTCTTCGCGGCGGCGGTCTTCGCCGTCGCCTTCGCGGCGGTGGCGCTCTCGGCCTTGGCCTTGCCCGCCGCCTTCTTGGCAGTCTTCTTGGCCGCCTTCTTGGCAGTCTTCTCGGCCGTGGCCGCCCCGGCCGCCGTCTCGGCGGCCGCGCTACTGCCGACCGCCTTCTTGGCGGCCTTCTTGGCGACCGCCTTCTTGGCAGCCGTCTTCTTCGCAGCCGTCTTCTTCGCAGCCGTCTTCTTCGCAGCCGTCTTCTTCGCGGCCGTCTTCTTCGCCGTCGCTTTCTTCGTCGTCTTCTTCGCTGCCGACGTGGACTTCTCCGCCACCATGGCCGCGATCCCTTCACATAGTGTGATCGTGCGCGCACTGTGATCATTTACCGAACGGTGCCGGAACGATAAATCGACACAGACCTCGCAGCAACAGGGCACGCCATAGCAGAACGGTCTCCCCTCGTTGTGCCCAGCAGGCGGCCGGGTATTCCGCCCCGGACGGCCTAAGCCCCCCGGCGTAGCCCATCGGGGACCGCGCGGCCCCCGCCCGTAAACCGGTCGGCGTACGCCCCCGCGGGGCCGTAGACTGGCGGGACGCGAAAGGCGTGGATGGGGACGAGTAGCGTCGCCAGCGGCCATCAGCGACCCGGGGACGGTGCGAGCCCGGGAGGACCGCACGGCGTGAAGATCACCCCGGAGCCGCCGGAAGAAAGCCCGCGAGGCGAGTAGACCCGGCAGCGCGACCCCAATGAGGGGGCGGCGGGCCCAGCCCACCGCCAAGGAGGGTGGTACCGCGGGAGCGAACGAGGCTCTCGTCCCTCCGGACGACGGAAACGAAGAGATGTCCGCGCCGGAGGAAGCCGATGACGCCGCCACAGGTACCCGCGTACCGACAGGTCCCCGCCCAGGTCGACCTACCCGCCCTGGAGCACGCCGTGCTGGACTTCTGGGACGAGCAGAAGATCTTCGCCAAGAGCCTGGAGCAGTCGCAGGGCCGCCCCGAATGGGTCTTCTACGAGGGCCCGCCCACCGCCAACGGCATGCCGGGCGCCCACCACATCGAGGCCCGCGTCTTCAAGGACGTCTTCCCCCGCTTCCGCACCATGCGCGGCTACCACGTGGCCCGCAAGGCCGGCTGGGACTGCCACGGCCTGCCGGTCGAGCTGGCCGTGGAGAAGGAGCTGGGCTTCAGCGGCAAGCAGGACATCGAGCGTTACGGCATCGCCGAGTTCAACGCCAAGTGCCGCGAGTCGGTGACCCGTCACACGGACGCGTTCTCCGACCTCACGACCCGCATGGGCTACTGGGTCGACCTCGACGACGCCTACTGGACGATGGACCCGGAGTACATCGAGTCCGTCTGGTGGTCGCTGAAGCAGATCTTCGACAACGGCCTGCTGGTCCAGGACCACCGCGTCGCGCCCTGGTGCCCGCGCTGCGGCACGGGTCTGTCGGACCACGAGCTGGCGCAGGGCTACGAGACGGTCGTGGACCCCTCGGTCTTCGTCCGCTTCCCGCTGACCTCCGGCCCGCTGGCCGGCGAGGCGTCGCTGCTGGTGTGGACGACGACCCCGTGGACGCTCGTGTCCAACACGGCCGTCGCCGCGCACCCGGACGTCACGTACGTGGTGGCCACCGACGGCGAGGAGAAGCTGGTCGTGGCCGAGCCGCTGCTCGCCAAGGCCCTCGGCGAGGGCTGGGAGCCCACCGGCCAGTCCTTCACCGGCCGCGAGATGGAGCGCTGGACGTACGACCGCCCCTTCGAGCTGGTCGAGCTGGAGGGCGCGCACTTCGTCGTCAACGCCGAATACGTGACGACGGAGGACGGTACGGGCCTGGTCCACCAGGCGCCCGCCTTCGGCGAGGACGACCTGCGCACCTGCCGCGCGTACGGCCTGCCCGTCGTCAACCCGGTCCGCCCCGACGGCACGTTCGAGGAGGGACTGGCGCTGGTCGGCGGCCAGTTCTTCAAGAAGGCCGACGAGGCTCTCACCGAGGACCTCAAGGTCCGCGGCCGCCTCTTCCGCCACGTCCCGTACGAGCACAGCTACCCGCACTGCTGGCGCTGCCACACGGCGCTGCTCTACTACGCGCAGCCGTCCTGGTACATCCGCACCACGCAGGTGAAGGACGCGATGCTGCGGGAGAACGAGAAGACCAACTGGTACCCGGAGTCGGTGAAGTACGGCCGCTTCGGCGACTGGCTGAACAACAACATCGACTGGGCGCTCTCCCGCAACCGCTACTGGGGCACCCCGCTGCCCGTCTGGCGCTGCGAGGAGGGCCACCTCACCTGCGTCGGCTCGCGTGCGGAGCTGTCGGAGCTGACCGGCACCGACCAGTCGGAGCTGGACCCGCACCGCCCGTACATCGACGACGTCACCTTCGACTGCCCGCAGTGCGCGGCGACGGCGACGCGCGTCCCGGAGGTCATCGACGCCTGGTACGACTCGGGTTCGATGCCGTTCGCGCAGTGGGGCTACCCGCACAAGAACCGGGAGCTCTTCGAGTCCCGCTACCCGGCGCAGTTCATCAGCGAGGCCATCGACCAGACGCGCGGCTGGTTCTACACGCTGATGGCGGTCGGCACGCTGGTCTTCGACAAGTCGTCGTACGAGAACGTGGTCTGCCTGGGCCACATCCTCGCCGAGGACGGCCGCAAGATGTCCAAGCACCTGGGCAACACCCTGGACCCGATCCCGCTGATGGACCGGCACGGGGCGGACGCGGTGCGGTGGTTCATGGCTGCGGGCGGCTCGCCGTGGTCGGCCCGGCGCGTCGGGCACGGCACGATCCAGGAGGTCGTCCGCAAGACGCTCCTCACATACTGGAACACGGTGGCCTTCCAGGCCCTGTACGCCCGTACGTCGAACTGGGCGCCCTCGGCCGCCGACCCGGCGCCGGCGGACCGGCCGCTGCTGGACCGCTGGCTGCTCGGCGAGTTGAACACGCTGGTCGCCGAGGTCACCGACGCGATGGAGTCGTACGACACCCAGCGCGCCGGCAAGCTGCTCTCCGCGTTCGTCGACGACCTCTCCAACTGGTATGTCCGCCGCTCCCGTCGCCGCTTCTGGCAGGGCGAGCCGGCGGCGCTGCGCACCCTGCACGAGGTCGTGGAGACCGTCACGCGGCTCATGGCCCCGCTCACGCCGTTCATCACGGAACGGGTGTGGCAGGACCTGGTCGTGCCGGTGACCCCGGACGCGCCGGAGTCGGTGCATCTCTCGTCCTGGCCGTCGGTCGACCCGTCGCTGGTCGACGCCTCGCTGTCGCAGCAGATGGCGCTGGTACGGCGGTTGGTGGAGCTGGGCCGCGCCTCGCGTGCGGAGTCGGGCGTCAAGACCCGGCAGCCGCTGTCGCGGGCGCTGGTCGGCGCGGTCGGCTTCGAGACGCTGGGCGACGAGCTGCGGTCGCAGATCGCCGAGGAGCTGAACGTGCTGGGGCTGGCGTCCCTCGCGGAGGTCGGCGGCTCGCTCGTCGACACGTCCGCGAAGGCCAACTTCCGCGCTCTCGGCAAGCGTTTCGGCAAGGGCGTCCAGGCGGTGGCCAAGGCCGTCGCGTCGGCCGACGCCTCCCGCCTGTCGGCGGAGCTGCGTGACACGGGGGCGACGTCCGTCGAGGTGGACGGCTCGCCGGTGGAGCTGAGCCCGGAGGAGGTCATCATCACGGAGACCCCGCGCGAGGGCTGGTCGGTCGCCTCCGACCAGGGCGCGACGGTGGCCCTCGACCTGGAGCTCACCCCGGAGCTGCGGCGCGCGGGTCTCGCCCGCGACGCGATCCGGCTCATCCAGGAGGCCCGCAAGAACTCGGGCCTGGACGTCGCGGACCGCATCCACCTGCGGTGGGCGTCGGCGTCCGAGGAGCTGACGCTCGCGCTCACGGAGCACGCGGCGCTGATCGGGGACGAGGTCCTCGCGACGGACTTCGCCCCCGGCGAGGGCGACGACGCCTACGGCGAACCGTTCACGGACACCCCCCTGGGCCTCACGTTCCGCCTCCACAAGGCGTAACCCCCCACACCCCGCGCCCGCCCCACCCCCTACCGGGAACTGGGGCGGGCGCGCTTTGCGCTTTGCCAGCCACCCCAAGCACCCCCGACGAGACCCACCGCCCGGGCAACGGGCTCCCCCCACGCCATCGGGGCGGAAAGCGACGGGGCGCCAGCGGACACACACCCACCACTCCCGCCCACCCCTACCCCACCGGGCCGGTTCAGCCAACCACCCACCCCAACCACCCAGCCCCCACCGAGCCCGGGTGCACCTGGGATCAGACCAGGCCAAGGCAACCGTCCCGCTCCCCCGGGGCCAGGAACGAAGCCCGGAAGCCTGTCAGGACCCCCGCCCACCTCAAGGCAAACTGTCCCGCTGCCCTGGGGCCCGAGGCGAAGCCCCGAACCGCTGCCAGGTCCCGCGCCTACGGGGTCTGCGGGCGAAGTCCCGGAATCTGGCACGCCCCACACCCGCCACCTAAAGCAACCGTCCTGCTCCTGCCAGGGCCGGGGCGAAGGCCCCGGAACCTGTCGCGTCCCGCACCCGGGCCCCAAGGCAAACCGTCCCGCTGCCCTGGGCCCGGGGCGAAGCCCCGAAGCTTTGTCAGGTCCCGCGCCCGCCCCTCCGAGGCAACCACCTCGCGCCCCGGGCCCCGGGAGTCTGTCAGGGGCCGCGCCGGCCCCGTAGCAAACACCCCTTGGGGGTCCGGGGGCGCCCGGGATCGAGAAAGGTGACGACCCGTGCGATCCTTGTCGGCGTCATCGCGAGCACCTGGACGGACTGCGCCTCGAACCAGCCGTCGGGGGCG
>NZ_JBFAXR010000243.1:0-5507 GCF_040680895.1 Streptomyces sp. NPDC051940
ACGCCCGGCATGGGTGCCTACCAGAGCGCGAAGTTCGCCGTGGAGGGCTTCTCCGAGGTGCTGGCCGGCGAGGTCGCCCCGTTCGGGGTGAAGGTGACCGCCCCTTGCAGTGACGCGCTGCCCCGCGCGGAGGGACCAGGGGCGCGCCGCCGCCCCGCGCAGATGGGGCGGGCGCGCAGCCGCCCGGGGCCCGCTAGGTGGCCGCCCTGGCGGCGCCCCTCGAGCCGGGGCCGGGTACGCCGCTGCGCCCGCCCGTGCCGCCCTCTGGGCGGCCCAGCCGCCCGCAGGGGTGTGGCCGTGCGGGGGCCGCCAGGTGGCCGCCCCTTGCGGCGACGCGCCGCTGCCCCGCGCGGGTGGAGCCGGGGCGCGCAGCCGCCCGGGGCGGTCAGTTGGCGAGTGCCGCTGCTGCGTATCCGTCCGCCCCCGGGTGGCGCCCGTACCAGGAGGTTGGGGGTGGAGTCCCAGAGCGAGCGGTGCTCTTAGCGCACAGGAGGTGGGGGTGTCAAGGATTGGTGGAAAGTGTCGGTGGGGGGTGTGGGGGCGTTCTACGCTCGGGGCGTCAGGCCGGGGGTCCGTGCCCGCGTGCCGGACCGCGTTCCGACCGTCCGAGGCGAGGCCGCCATGACGAGCACCGACTCGCTGCCCACCCTGCGCACAGAGGCGCAGGACGGCTGCACGCTGGTCGTACTGGGCGGCGAGCTGGACGCCTTCGCCGGGGGCCGGCTCGGGCCCGAGCTGGACGCGCTGACCGCCCCCGACGTCCCGGAACCGCCCACGCTCGTGATCGACCTGCGCGAGGTGACGTTCGCCGACTGCAGCGGCCTGTCCCTGCTGGTGAGGTCCCGCCGCAGGGCCCGAAGGCTCGGCGGCTCCGTCCGACTGGTCTGCGCCGCCCCGCGGATCCTGCGCGTGCTGAGGCTGACCAGGCTCGACACGGAGTTCGACATCTACACCGACTGGCCCCCGCTCACCGGCTCCCGGTGAGATAGCCGGAGACGACGAGGTTCGCGGAGTACGTCTTCCGCGTCGGCTCGTAGCGCCCGCCGCAGGTGATCAGCCGCAGCTCCGCACGCCCCTTGACCTGCTGCCCGTACACCCGCCGGGCGTCGAAGGACGACTTCTCCATGGTCTCCACCCGGTTCACCGTGAACACCGCCGTCGTGCCGTCCGCCCGCGCTATGCGCACCTGTTCGCCCGGCCGCACATCCGCCAGCCGGTAGAAGACCGCCGGCTTGGTGGCCGTGTCCAGATGCCCGACGAACGTCGCCACCCCCGCCGCCCCCGGCCGCGCACCGTCCTTGAACCAGCCGACCTCCTCCGGCGAGGAGAACGGCGGCGCGTCCACCGCACCCGTGTCGTCCAGCCCCCGCTCGACGACCGGCGCCTCGATCCGCGTACCCGGCACGGACAGCGACACCGGCGCGGAGCCCTTCAGCGGCTTCACCGCCTTCGGTGCCGGCCCTTCGAGCTCCCGCACCGAGCCGTTCGCCGCGTTCGCCGACGCGTCCGCGCCGCCGTGCGTACGGCCCCACACCCACAGCCCGCCGAGCAGCACCGCCCACGCGAGGAACTTCAGCGTCCGGGGCGACATCCCCGCCCGCTCAGTCCCGGACACGGCGGCGGATCCACAGCCGGCGGCCGGCGAAGCCGATCAGGGTCGCCGCCCCGGCCCCCAGGGCGAGTTCGTCCGCGTACGAGACGGCCGCGCCGCGCACGGCCGCGAGGGTGTCCGGCTCCTCGGAGGGCGCGGCCTCGACGACGGTGCCGGGCTGCGCGGCGCCTCCGCCGCCGGCGTGCACCGGGCGCCAGGGCTGCGGGCGCCAGTTGTCGTGGTGGGACCAGGTGGGCGAGGGACCGGGCTGGCCGCCGGAGACCGTGAGCCGGCCCGTCAGCTGCTTGCCGTCGTCGCAGCGCACCCGTACGTCGTACTGCCGGGGCTGCGCGTCCTGCCGTACCCGCGCCTCCCCCCAGAGCTGGAAGCCGTCGGGGGACGGCGCCATCTGCGCCTCCGCCGTGAACGCCTCCGAGCGGGCGGTCGCCCAGTCGCCGTCGCAGGAGCCGGTGCGGATCTCCACCTCCATGCCCGGCCTGGCCTGGGGCGGGGAGACGATGACGTCTCCCTGTGCGTATGCGTTGCCCCCGCAGGAGGAGCACGCGGCGACGGCTATCGCCGCGGTGACAGTGATCAGGGGGACCCGGGCGCGGGACATGTCGCCTCCGAAGAAACTCGTGTCCCTTCAGCCTGTTCGCGTGGCGCCCGCCCGCATCCCCCGACGGCCCGCCGTTGCTCCGTACGGGCGGCCATCCACCCGTACGGAGCTGTGAGCCGCCGTCAGACGAGGTCCACCAGGTCGGCGATGGACTCCACGATGTGCGAGGGCCGGAACGGGAAGCGCCCCACCTGACCGCGGTCGGTCAGTCCGGTCATCACCAGGTACGTCTCCATGCCGGCCTCCAGTCCCGCCAGCACGTCCGTGTCCATCCGGTCCCCGATCATCGCGGTCGACTCGGAGTGCGCCCCGATGGCGTTCAGCCCGGCCCGCATCATCAGCGGGTTCGGCTTGCCGACGAAGTACGGGTCCTTGCCGGTCGCCTTGGTGATCAGCGCCGCGACCGATCCGGTCGCCGGGAGCGGTCCCTCGGTGGAGGGACCCGTCTCGTCCGGGTTGGTGGCGATGAAGCGCGCGCCGCGGTCGATCAGCCGGATCGCCTTCGTCAGCGCCTCGAAGCTGTACGTCCGGGTCTCGCCCAGCACCACGTAGTCGGGGTCGTGGTCGGTGAGCACGTAACCGGAGTCGTGCAGGGCCGTGGTCAGCCCCGCCTCGCCGATGACGTACGCCGTGCCGCCCGGCCGCTGGTCGCTGAGGAACTTCGCGGTCGCCAGCGCGGACGTCCAGATGTTCTGCACGGGCACGTCCAGCCCCATCCGGGACAGGCGGGCGTGCAGATCGCCGGGCGTGTAGATGGAGTTGTTCGTGAGGACGAGGAACGGCTTCCCCGACTCGCGCAGCCGCTTGATGAAGGCGTCCGCGCCGGGGATGGGCACCCCTTCGTGGATCAGCACGCCGTCCATGTCGGTGAGCCAGGACTCGATCGGCTTGCGCTCTGCCATCAACGGGTCTCCTGCGTTCGATGTGGTGTACGTCTCTCAGCGTACGGGCCGGTCGGAGCAGGAGTGCGGCCCGGGGACCGACGTACCGAATGGCGGACGAGCGCCGCCCCCGACAGCAGCGCCAGCAGCCCGCACACCCCCGGCCACCCCGCCGCGTCCCAGGCCCGCGCGCCCAGCCACGAACCGGCGCTCCCGCCCAGATACGCGCAGGTCATGTACGCCGTGGTGAGCCGGCTGCGGGCGTCGTCGCGCAGCGCGTACACCCGGGTCGTGTTCGCGACCATCCCGCATTGCATCGCCACGTCCAGCAGCAGCGTCCCGACCACCAGCGCCGTCATCCCCGCCGTCCCGCCCACGGCGCCGGCGGCGAGGACGGCCGCGGAGGCGAGGGTGCCGACCAGGCAGACCAGGTTCACCAGGTCCGGGCCGCGCCGGTCGGTGAGCCGCCCGGCCAGCGGCGTGGCGACCATGGTCACCGCCCCCACCAGGGCCAGCAGGCCCGCGGCCGGGGCGCCCAGCCCGTACGCCGGACCCGTCAGCAGCAGTACGACGCACGTCCACACGGCGGAGAAGCCGGCGAACACGGTGGCCTGGTAGAAGCAGGAGCGTCGCAGTTCGGGCTCGGCGCGCAGCAGTCGCAACGGCTCGGCGAGCAGCGTGCGGTACGGGGTGGCGGCGGCCGTGGGCTCGGTCGCCGGCAGGGTCGCGGCCAGCACCCACGCCAGCAGCAGCATGACCACGGCCGCCGCGAGGTACGGCGCCCGCCAGCCCAGCGCGTCGGCGAGCGAACCGCCGAACGCCCGCGACAGCAGCATCCCGCCGATCGCCCCGCTCGCCAGCATCCCCGAGACCTCCCCGCGCCGCTCCGGAGCGGCGAGCCCCGCGGCGAACGGGCCGATCACGGAGGCCGCGACGCTCGTGAGGCCGACGGCCGCGGAGGCGGCGGTGAGCACGGGGAGTCCGGGCGCCAGCCCGGCCGCGAGCAGGCCGAGCCCGGTGAGGCTCAGCAGGACGGCCAGCAGCGGTCGCTGCGGCAGCCGGTCGCCGAGGGGTACGAGCAGATAGTTCCCGGCCGCGTAGCCGACCTGCGTGGCGGTGACCGCGAGCGCCGCGGCGCCGGGGGAGACGCCCAGCCCGTCGGCGGCGAGCGGGGTGAGGGCCTGCGCGAAGTAGAGGTTCCCGACGGCCGCGGCACAGGTGAGGGCCATCAGCAGCATCAGCCGGCGGCTCAGGAGTTGAGTCATGGGGGAAGTCCACGGCATGGCATCCGCTGCCCGAACTTATGTAGCGTATGGCTTAATGATCGAATCCTCCGACGGACGCCGCCGCCCGCCACCCGGCGCCGTGATCAGCTTCGTCCTCGGCGTCGGGGACCTGGCCGACACGCGCTTCGCGCTCTCCCCGCTCCACGAGACGGTCTGCAGCCTGCGCGTCCTGCGCGAACCCGGCCTCTCCGCCATCCACCTGCCCTGGCGCAGGGCCGCCGTCGCGGGCCTGGCGGACCTCGGCGGCCCGGACACCGAGCTGCTCCTCTCGCTCGTCGCCCGCCGCCGCACGCTGCCCGACTTCACCACGCCCCGCCCCACGGTGTTCGCCCCGTCGTTCGCCGACGAACTCGCCGTCGTACGCGGGTCCTCCGCCGATCTCGTACGACGGGACCTGCGCGACACGCACGCCCCGGACCCGGTGCCGGAGCCGCTGCGGGCCGTGGCGGACGGCGACGACGCGGCCGTGCTCGCGCTGCGGGACGCGGTCTGCGACGTGCTGCGGCGCTACTGGGAGTCCGCGCTCGAACCCTGGTGGCCGCAGATGCGCCTCGTCCTGGAGGCCGACATGACCTACCGGGCACGGCAGCTGGCCACCGGCGGGGCGCGGCTGCTGTTCGCCGGCATGCACCCCGATCTGCAGTGGCGCGACGGGGTGCTGGAGATGCACCGGATGCTCGGCGCCGGCTACCGGACGGAGGCCCCGGGCACGGGGCTGCTGCTGGTGCCGTCGGTGTTCGCGCACCGCATCGCGCCGCCGGTCACGGCGCGGGTGGCGCCCATGCTGGCGTACCCGTGCCGGGGCACGGGCACGCTGTGGACGGCGCCGCCGCCGGTCACGCCCGGCGCGCTGGTGGACCTGCTCGGGGCGACGCGGGCGCGGCTGCTCCTGCTGCTCGAGGAGCCGCTCCCCACGGTGGAGATCGCGCGCCGGTTCCGGGTCACGCCGAGCGCGGTGTCGCAGCATCTGCGGGTGCTGCACGCGACGGGGCTCGTCGCGAAGGCGCGCGACGGGCGTCAGGTGCTGTACCGGCGCGGCGACACGACGCTGAAGTCCGCCACGTTCGCGTGGGGCGGCCCGTACTACACCAAGCTCACCCTCGCCACGCTCGGCGGCCGCCCGCCGCAGG
>NZ_JBFAXR010000244.1:0-4829 GCF_040680895.1 Streptomyces sp. NPDC051940
GCTGCACATCAGGTCGGCGGAGCGCAGCGGAGCCGGCGCCACCCCACCGGCCCACCGAAGGCATACCCCCGGCGCAGCGCAGCGGAGCCGACCACTGGGCGGCGCGAAGCGCCGTCCCCCCGCGCTCCGCCCGGCAAGGCCCCTTGGGGCCGCAGAAACACTTCGATTTGCGACGACAGCCGTGCCCCCGTCCCCGAGCGGTGACCGTCCCGGTCGGGACGCCTCCCGCCCCCGCGCCACCGGCAGTGGCCAGGCCGCCACCGCGCCGGTCGCCGCGCGAACCCTGGCGGCCGGAGGGGGTGCGGGGTGCCGGCGTCACGCACGCCGCACCCCGCACCCCCACGGCGCCGGCGTCAGGCAAGACGCACCGCAACGGGTGGCGTGTGGGTGGGGGCAACCCCGCGCCGAAGGCGCGGGCGGCGCCGGGCACGCAACGCGAACCGCTCACCCCGGACCGGCAACCGCCCACCCCGCAGCGCGACCCGCCCCCTCACCCCCCGAACACGAACCGCCCCCCACCCCCCAGCCCCCCGCGCAGGGGAACGCCGCCCCACAGGGACGCGATCTCCCCCGACAGCGCGAGGCCGAGGCGCCGGACGTCGTCCGTCGCCGAGTCGTGCAGGGCCTCCGCCACCACCAGCACCCGGCGCGTTCCCTCCGACACCGCCGAGTAGCCGCTCTGCCGGTTCGTCCAGCGCCGCGCGTGAGCGCGCCCCGTGCCGTCGACGAAGGTCACCTCGCCCGGTTCGGGGTTCTCCGACTCGCCGGAGAACGTCTCGTACACCTCGGACCCCAGCGCGTACCGGACCTCCAGCCCCGGACCCGCGATCCGGTCGACGTCCAGGACCGCGACCGGGATCGCGTACGCCATCGAGACCGCGTTGCACAGGTCGATCAGCGGATGGATCCGCGGCAGCGCGCCCTCGCGGCGGAAGCGCCGCAGCAGGGACTCGGACGCGCAGCGGTACTGCGTGGGCCGCAGGCCCATCGCCGTGAACGCCCGCCGCCACGCCTGGATCTCCGGCAGCGCGCTCTCCGTCCCGCCTGCGAGACGCTCGCGCGCGAGCGCGCAGTAGTGCTCGACGCGGGCGTCGACGACGGCGTCCTTGCCGATGCCCTCGGCGTACAGGGCGCAGGCGGTGAGCTGGGGGAAGTCGGAGCGGAGGGCGTCCGCGTGCTGGAAGTACATGGGATCAGCCTGGCCCGCACGGCACATCGGCGTGGAGGGCCAAACCGCGCGCGCCGTAACGGACCAATCCCCAGCCGGAGCTCAGATCAGTGAGTACACCGGCGCGAGCCGATCAGCCCTCCTCAGCCGCGTGCAGGCTCATCGGCCCGTAGATCTCCGTGCCGTCCTCCAGCAGCCACACCTGGTCGACGCCCCCGGCCAGCAGGTCCTTCCAGACCTCGCCGATCCACGACTCCGCGTCGCCCTGCGTCGTCCACTCCTCCGGCTCCACCGACGGGGTGGTTCCGGTGCCGTCGGACTTCTCGAAACGCCAGGTCCACGCCGCCATCGTCCAACCTCCGTCGGTGCTGCCGAGTCTGTCGTACGCAGCGTATCCGGCCGCGTCCCCTCCGTGGGGGGTGCCCCGTGCGGCGCGCGGGCAAGTGCCGCGCGAGGATGGTGCCGTGGACATCACCCTGCTCGGCACCGGCGCGCCCGAGGGGCTCCCCGTACCCGGCTGCCCGTGCGCGCGTTGTGCGCAGGCGGTCGGCCCCGCGGCCCGCGCCGCCACGTCCGTCCTGGTGGACGGCGTTCTGCTGCTCGACCTGACGCCGGCGGTCGCGCGGGCCGCCGCGCACGCCGGGAAGTCGCTGGGCAGGGTGCTCCAGGTGCTGCTGACGCACCCGGCGGACGGCCCGGCCGTGGACGTGCCGCCGGGCCTGCCCGCACCGGCCCGCGCCGCGGACGGCGAGGAGCTGACCCTCCTCAGCGGCCACCGGGTGCGCGCGGTGGCCGTCGACGTCCCCGGCACGGGGTACGCCGTGACCGGACCGGACGGCGACCGGCTGCTGTACCTGCCGCCGGGCGCCGCGGTGGCGGGCGCGGGGCAGGACCGGCCGTACGGCATGGTGCTGATGGACGTCACCGGCCGCCCCGACGCGCTGGCCCGGCTGCGCGCGGAGGGCTGGGCGGACCCGGCGACGGAGGTCGTCGGCGTACATCTGGGCCACGACGCCCCGCCCCGCGGCGAGTTGCACCGGCAGCTGGCCGCGGCGGGGGCGCGGGCCGCTCTGGACGGCGCGACGCTCTCCGTCGGCGCCGGCCGGCCGCCCGTCGTACCGCGGCGCACGCTCGTGCTCGGCGGGGCGCGGTCGGGGAAGTCCGTCGAGGCCGAACGGCGGCTCGCGACCTACCCCGACGTGGAGTACGTCGCGACCGGCGGCACCCGCGCGGGCGACGCCGAGTGGGCGCTGCGGGTGAGGGAGCACCGCGACCGCCGCCCGGCGTCCTGGCGTACGACGGAGACCTGCGACCTCGTACCGCTGCTGGCCGCCGACGGGCCGCCGCTGCTCATCGACTGCCTGTCGCTGTGGCTGACGTACGCCATGGACGAGGCGGACTCCTGGAACGGCGGCGACGTCACCCCGTACACCGACGGGCTCGTCGAGGCGTTCCGCGCCACCCGCCGCACGGTGGTCGCCGTCAGCAACGAGGTCGGATCCGGGGTCGTACCGGCGACGCCCGCCGGGCGGCTGTTCCGGGACGAGCTGGGGCGGCTCAACGCGGCGGTGGCGTACGAGTGCGAGGAGGTCCTGCTGGTGGTGGCGGGCCGGGCGGTGGGCCTGCCGGGGTTGTGAGACGTGCGGGGCCCTGCGGGGTGATCGGGCGCGGGACGTGAGCTAATGTGCGCCGCTATGGAGCCCCTGAACCTCGACGACTTCATCACGCACATCGACCGCCCGGACTCCGGTGTCCGCCGTGACGCCGAGGACTGGCGCGCGGGCCGGTCGCCGCGGGCCGGGACGCTGGGCAAGCTCGACGAACTCGGCCAGTGGCTGGCCGCCGCGCAGGGCGGGCTGCCGGTGAAGCCGATCGGGCAGCCGAAGGTCGTGCTGTTCGCCGGCGACCACGGGGTGGCGTCGCTGAGCGTGTCGGCCAACGAGTCCGGCACGGCCGTGCGGTTCGCGAAGGCGGCGCTGGCCGGGGAGAGCGCGGTGGCGATCCTCGCCCGCCGTTACGGGGCGGCCCTGCGGGTTGTCGACATGTCGCTGGACTGCGACCCGGCCGAGCTGCCGGAGGAGGTCACGAAGTACCGCGTACGCCGGGGCTCCGGCCGGATCGACGTCGAGGACGCGATGACCCGCGAGGAGGCCGAGCAAGCGTTCCGTACGGGCATGGCGATCGCCGACGAGGAGGCCGACGCGGGCACGGACCTGCTGGTCCTCGGCGACCTCAGCGTGGGCGGCACGACCGCGGCGGGGGCGATCGTCGCGGCGCTGTGCGGTACGGACGCCTCCGTCGTCACCGGCCGGGGCGGCAGCGGCATCGACGACCTCGCGTGGATGCGCAAGTGCGCCGCGATCCGCGACGCGCTGCGGCGGGCCCGGCCCGTGCTGGGCGACCAGCTCGAGCTGCTGCAGACCGTCGGCGGGCCGGACCTGGCGGCGATGACGGGCTTCCTGCTCCAGGCGGCGGTCCGCAAGACGCCGGTGATCATCGACGGCGTCGTCTCCTCCGCGGCGGCCCTCGTCGGCCAGCGGGCGGCGTTCCGCGCTCCGGACTGGTGGGTGGCCGGCCAGTCCACGGGCGAGCCGGCCCAGGCGAAGGCCCTGGACCGGATCGCCATCGAGCCCCTCCTCGACCACGGGGTGACGGCGGGCGAGGGCGTCGGCGCCCTGATGGCCCTGCCGCTGCTGCAGGCGGCGGCCGAGCTGTGGTCGCAGCTCCCCGAACGGGCCGTGCACGACGCGCAGTCCGCGTCGGTGGACGACATCACCTGATGCCGGACGCCCTACGTTTCGCCTTCGGCACGCTCACGGCGCTCCCCGTCCGCGTCCACCGCTGGGACCGGGACGCGGCGCGCGCCGGCATGCGGGCGGCGCCGCTGGTCGGCCTGATCCTGGGCCTGTTCGCGTCGGCGGTGTCCGGCGCGCTGGCACTGGGCACGGGCCCGCTGCCGGCGGCGGTGGCGGCGATCGCGGTGCCGGCAGCGCTCACGCGCGGCCTGCACCTGGACGGCCTGGCGGACACGGCGGACGGTCTGGGCAGTGCGAAGCCGCCGGCGGAGGCGCTGGCGGTCATGAAGCGCTCGGACATCGGCCCGTTCGGCGTCCTGACCCTGGTGTTCACCGTGCTGGCGCAAGTGGCGGCGGTCACCACGCTGTACGACGAGAACGGCTGGCCCCACGCGGCCCTCGGCCTGACGACGGCCCTCGTCTGCGGCCGCCTGTCCCTGGTCCTGGCCTGCAGCCCGTCGATCCCCCCGGCCCGCCCGGACGGCCTGGGCGCCGCGGTGGCCGGCACGGTCCCGCAGCGCGGCGCGTGGGCGCTGACGGCGACCACCACGGCAACCCTGGCGGCGGCGTCCTGGACATTGGACGGCCCCGCGGCCGCACTCACCACAACGGCATCCGTAGCCCTGGGCCTGACGGCGTCGAACCTCCTACTACGCCACTGCGTCCGCCGCCTGGGCGGCACAACAGGAGACGTCTTCGGCGCCCTGACGGAAACAGCGACGACAACAACACTCCTCTGCCTGGCATTCACCTGACGGGCGAAACGCCCACCATCCCCACACCGTGAGGGCTCGGGCGGGGACCCCCCTGGCCTACCACGGCGATCAGCGCGGAGTAGCCGGAGTTGGAGCGCAGCGGGTCCGTCA
>NZ_JBFAXR010000245.1:0-4782 GCF_040680895.1 Streptomyces sp. NPDC051940
GGCGGTGGGGATGTCGACGTCGCACGCGGGCGACGCCGAGCGCGCGGGGGTGCTCGCCACGGACTGCCCCGCGCACCGCGCGCGGCCCGGCCCCCCTCCCACGCTGGGGGCCGGGCCGTCGGCGTTCAGGGGGTCAGCTGCGCCTGCACCGCGGGCCCGTACCGCCGCACCACGTCGTCGATCGGGCTCGCCCGCAGGCTCTCGCCCCGCGCGATGCCGTACATCACGCCGAGGCCGACGAGGGTGCCGACGGCGAGTTCGGCGCGCAGGGCGGCGTCGGGTCCGGTCAGGCGGTCGGCGAGGCGGTCGACGACCTGGGTACGGAAGTTGACGCGCAGGACGTCCCCGTGCTCGCCGTGCAGGGGCGCGAACACGATGCGCGCCAGCGGGTCGACGCCGCGCTCGCGCTGGCTGGACAGGATGTGCCGCACCATGTGGGCGCCGAGTTCGGCCACCGGCGCGTCCAGCAGATCCTGGGCGTCGGCGTCGAAGGACATCACCCCCGCGAACAGGGTGTTCTTGTTGCCGAAGTACTTGAGGATCAGGGGCGGGCTGACACCGGCGCGCTCGGCGACGTCCTTCAGGGTGATGTCGGTGTGCGCGTGCCGGGCCAGGAGGTGGCGGGCGGCCTTCAGGATGGCCGCCTTCGTCGCCTCGGCGTCCCGGCGGGCGGCGGCGGGTGGTGTGCTCACGTCTGTCATGTTGCCCTGCCCGCCCTGTCCCGGACGCGCCGGGCGCGGCCCGCCCGTGTCGCCGGCCGGGGATCGCGCGGGATCGTCAGCGCCACGGCACACGCCGCCAGGGCGATCGTGCCCGCCATCGCGAACGCCAGGAGATAGCCGTGCAGGGTGGACGCGGCGACGCCGTCCACCAGGCTCGTGTGATGGACGAGGACGGCGGCCACGGCGGCGCTGGAGACGGCCTGGCCGATCGTGCGCATGAGGACGTTGACGCCGTTGGCGGAGGCGGTCTGCTCGACCGGGACGGCGTGCAGTATCAGGGTGGGCAGCGCCGAGTAGGCCAGGGTGGTCCCGGTCGACACCACCGTGGCGCCCAGGATGATCATCCACAGGTCGCGGCTGTCGGCGATGCGCACCGCGTATCCGCAGGCGATGACCGCGGCGCCCAGCGCCAGCGTGACGCGCGGCCCGCGCGCGGCCGAGATACGGGCGGACACCGGCGAGAACACCAGCATGGTCACCCCGCCCGGCAGCAGGCACAGTCCGGTGGCGACGATCGACAGCTCCAGCCCGTACCCGGTGGCCTTCGGCGCCTGCACCAGCTGGGCGGTCACCAGGGAGTTGGCGTAGAAGGCGAAGCCGGTGAGCAGGGCCGCCACATGCGGCAGGCCGACTCTCGGCCGGGTCACCAGGCGCAGGTCGACCAGCGGCCGCGCGGTCCGCAGCTGCTGCCACCACCACAGGCCCAGGATCACGACGGCGCCGGCGAACAGTGCCAGCACGCGCCGGCTGTCCCACCCCCACTGCCCGCCCTGCGAGACCCCGAGCAGCAGGCAGACCAGTCCGGCGGCCAGTCCGAGGGCGCCGAGCACGTCGAAGCGGCCCGGCGTCCGCACCGGTGACTCCCGCACCGCCCACCACACGGCCGCCACCCCGAGCGCGCCCAGGGCGCCGGTCAGCCAGAACATCACGTGCCAGTCGGCGTACTGCACGACCAGCGCGGCCAGCGGCAGCCCGAGCGCGGCGCCGATGCCGACGGTGGAGCTCATCAGCGCGACCGCGGAGCCGCGCCGCTCGGGCGGCAGTTCGTCCCGCAGGATGCTGATCGACAGGGGTACGACGGCGGCGGCCGCTCCCTGGAGCGCGCGGGCCGTGATGAGCACGGCGATGTCCGAGGACAGGGCGCACATCACCGACCCCGCGGTCATCAGCACGAGGGCGGCGGTCAGGACGCGCCGCTTTCCGTACATGTCGCCGGCCCGTCCGAGCACCGGGGTGAGGACGGCGCCGGTCAGCAGGGTCGCGGTGACCATCCAGGAGACCGCGCCCGCGGAGGCGCCGGTCAGCCGCGGCAGGTCGGGAAGCATCGGTACGACGACGGTCTGCATGACCGCCATGAGGATGCCGCACCACGCCAGCACGGGGATGGTGAGCCGGTCCTTCAGCGACCTCGGGGCGACGCCGTCGGCCATGGGCGCGGATTGCCCCATATATGCGCTCCAAAAGGAAGAGAAATGAAGGTGAATTGATGTTCACCGTAGCAGGTGAATAAGAATTCACCCACCCCGCCCGAGCGGTCGCGCGATCACGCCCCGGCGCCGGACCCCCTCACGTATGCATGCGCCAGGGCTTGACGTACATCGGATGTATCTCTAGCTTCCACGCCCAGAAGTCCCACCGAGCACGGAACCACGGCACATACATCCGATGGATCTCGATGTGAGGAGTTCTGCGTGAGCGCACTACCCCGACGGCACGCGCTGGGCATCGGCGTGGGCACCGCCCTCGCGACGGCACTGGGCACGGCAGGTACGGCCGCCGCGGCGCCCGACGAGACGCCGGACGGCGAGTGGGGCACCGTGCCGCCGCCCGTCCCCGTCTCCCTGGACGCGCTGTTCGACAACGACGGCATCGACACCGCCGCCGCCCGCGGCGGCAGCTTCGACGGCAGCGGCTACACCTATCCCGGCGAGGAACTGCCCGCGGGGCGGATCGAGGTCGCCGGCACCCCGTTCGACTTCCCCTCCTCCGCCGCCGGCGCGGCGAACAACGTCGTCGCCCTGGGCCAGCGGATCGAACTCCCCCGCGGCCACTACCTCGCCGCCGTCTTCCTGGCCTCCTCCAGCTACGGCACCGGCTCGGGCACCGCCGTCGTCCACTACGCCGACGGCTCGACCTCCGCCGCGCCGATGTCCGCACCCGACTGGTACTCCGGCGGCGGCGAACTCACCGCCCCCTACCGCTACCGGCCGGACGGCACCCAGGACCCCCACCAGGTCGCCGTCTCCGTCGTCGAACTGGCCCTGGACCCGCAGCGGGAAGCCGTCGCCCTCACCCTGCCCACCACCAACCCCGCCCAGCCCAACCAGCCGGCCCTGCACGTCTTCGCCCTCTCCCTGCAGCCCGCCGCCACCGGCCGCGCGGTGGCGCTGCGCGCCGCCGCCTCCACCACCTCGCTGATCGAGGACGTCGGCGCGCAGAGCGTCGAGGCCACCCTGCTCAACGCCGGCACCGTCTGGCTCACCCGCGGCGACGAGGTCACCGTGGCGGTGGACGTGCCCGGCGCCCGGACGATCGCACCGGCCCGCGTCCCCGTCCTCGCCCCCGGCGAACAGGCCCGCGTACGCATCGGCATCCGCAACCGCACCGGCGTCGCGCCCGGCACCGTCCAGCCCGGCCGGGTCGTCGCCACCGGCCGCGGCGCGCAGGCCGCCGAGGCCCGGCGCGACCTCACGCTCGGCGTACCGGACTACCGGCCGGACGACGCCTCGCTGGCCACGCACCGGGCGCCGTACTGGTTCCACGAGGCGAAGTTCGGCATCTTCATCCACTGGGGCGTCTACGCGGTGCCCGCCTGGGCGCCGGTGGGGCGCCAGTACGCCGAGTGGTACTGGCAGCACATGGACGACCCGAACAACCCGACGTACGCCTACCACCGCGCCACCTACGGTGAGGACTTCGCCTACGACGACTTCATCCCGCGCTTCCGGGCCGAGCGCTTCGACCCGCGCAGCTGGGTGGAACTGTTCCGGGACGCGGGCGCGCAGTACCACGTGCTGACGTCCAAGCACCACGAGGGCTTCGCGCTGTGGGACACCAAGGTCTCGGACCGCAGCTCGGTGAGGATGGGACCGGAACGGGACCTGATCGGGGAGCTGTTCGCGGCCTCCCGCGAGTACACCCCCGAGCTGCACCGGGGCCTGTACTTCTCGATGCCGGAGTGGTTCAACCCCGACAACCCCTGGTCCGGGCACGCGCCGCGCAACCCGTACACCCTCGCCCCCGTCCCGTACACCGGCTACACCGCCGGCAAGGACTACGTACACGACTACCAGGCGCGGCAGATGCGCGAGCTCATCCACGGCTACGACCCCGAGATCCTGTGGTGCGACATCGGCGGCGTGAACGACAGCCGCAGCGTCCTCGCCGAGTTCTTCAACAACGCCAGGAACCGGCCCAAGCCCGTCGAGGTGACGGTCAACAACCGCTCCGGCATCCCGCCGCACGACTTCACCACCCCGGAGTACACGACGTACGACAACACGGTGGTCGCCAAGTGGGAGTCCAGCCGCGGGCTCGACCCGTTCAGCTACGGCTACAACGCGGCCACACCGGACGACCGCTACATGACCACCGAGGAGGTCGTGCACTCGCTCGTCGACATCGTCAGCAAGAACGGCAACTTCCTGCTCGACATCGGCCCGCGGGCGGACGGCACGATCCCCGAGATCATGGAGCGCCGGCTGCGGGAGACGGGCGCCTGGCTGAGCGTCAACGGCGAGGCGGTCTACGGCAGTACCTACTGGTCGCGGATGGCGCAGCTGGGCGAGGACCTGCGCTTCACGGTCAAGCCCGACGCCTTCTACATCCACTCCCTCGCCGCGCCCTCGTCGAAGCTCGTCGTCGAGGCGCCGGTGCCGGTACGCCCCGGTGACCGGATCTCGATGCTCGGCCACGGCCGCCCGCTGACGTGGAGCGTCAGCGGGCGCTCGCTCGTCATCGACGTACCGGCGGCGGCGCGTGCGGCGGGCGAGCACGTGTGGGTGTTCAAGGTGGAGTGGATGAGCTGACCCCGGGCAGCCCGGGAGTCACCCCTCGGATC
>NZ_JBFAXR010000246.1:0-4738 GCF_040680895.1 Streptomyces sp. NPDC051940
GGGCTGCGCCCGCGTCGCGCCTGCGGCGCT
Source organism: Streptomyces sp. NPDC051940 (assembly GCF_040680895.1). Taxonomy (NCBI): domain Bacteria; kingdom Bacillati; phylum Actinomycetota; class Actinomycetes; order Kitasatosporales; family Streptomycetaceae; genus Streptomyces; species Streptomyces sp. NPDC051940. Next base: position 31 of record NZ_JBFAXR010000246.1, read on the forward strand.
CGTCCTCAAACGCCGGACGGGCTGGGGGTGGGCCCTGCGTCCTGATGCCTGGGCGCCGGCTTGTCGGCGCTGCGTGCCTTGTCCTTAGTTGCCGGACGGGTTGCATGTTGCGTTGCGCTGCGGGGGCTGTGCCCCCGGGCCCCCTTTGCGGGCCGCGCCCGCGTCGCGCCTGGCGGCGCTCGGCCTCAAGCGCCGGACGGGCTGGGGGTGGACCTCCGCCCTGATGTCTGGCGGGCGGCTGACGTGGCACCGCTGCGGGCGGCTGGGTCGCCCAGGGGGCGGCACGGGCGGGCGCGGCGGCCCCGCGCCCGAGAGGCCCCCCGGGACCACAGCGCGAGGCGCGCGCAACGTGGCGCGCGGGGCGGTGCATCCCAACGGCCGCCGCGCGGGGAGGTTCCGCGCGCGGTGGGGTGTGATGTCCGCCAACTGGGACGTGATACGCATCTCTTAGGGCACCGGGAAGCCCCGCGCCCCGCTAGTGTCCCCGCCAAGGGCCGCGCCGGGCCGCCCCCGCCGCAGGCGGAAGGCCGAAGGCGGGAGGCGAAAGGCGGGAGGCAGAGCGCGCGACCAGCGCGCAGCGCACCGCGCAGCGGAACCGCACCACACAGCAAGGGGACAACGTGGGTCGCAAGCTCGCCGTCATCGGCGCCGGTCTCATGGGCTCGGGCATCGCCCAGGTGTCGGCGCAGGCCGGATGGGACGTCGTGCTCAGGGACGTCACCGACGCCGCGCTCACCCGCGGCGTCGACGGCATCAAGGCCAGCTACGACAAGTTCGTCGCGAAGGGGAAGCTCGACGCCGACGACGCCGGCGCCGCGCTCGCGCGGATCCGGACGACCACCGACCTGGACGAGGCGGCCGACGCCGACATCGTCGTCGAGGCCGTTTTTGAGCGGCTCGACGTGAAGCAGGACATCTTCCGTACCCTCGACGGGCTGGTGAAAGACGACGCCGTCCTCGCGTCCAACACCTCCGCCATTCCGATCACGAAGATCGCCGCCGCGACGCAGCGGCCGGAGCGCGTCGTCGGCGCGCACTTCTTCTCGCCCGTGCCGATGATGCAGCTCTGCGAGCTGGTCCGCGGGCTGAAGACGAGCGACGAAACCCTCGCCCGGACCCGCGAGTTCGCCGAGGGGATCGGCAAGACGTGCGTCGTGGTCAACCGCGACGTGGCCGGCTTCGTCACCACCCGGCTGATCACCGCCCTGGTCGTCGAGGCCGCGAAGCTGTACGAGTCGGGCGTCGCCACCGCCGAGGACATCGACACCGCGTGCAGGCTCGGCTTCGGGCACGCCATGGGCCCGTTGGCCACCACGGACCTGACGGGCGTCGACATCCTGCTGCACGCCGCCGAGAACATCTACACCGAGTCGCGGGACGAGAAGTTCGCGGTTCCGGAGCTGATGCGGCGCATGGTGGACGCCGGCGACATCGGGCGTAAGAGCGGCAGGGGCTTCTATCAGCATTGAGCGCGGGATACGGGGGCGAAGCGGAACACATCACGCCGACGGACGGCGAACGTGGCACCGAGGTCACTCGCAGGAGTGAATTCCGTATCGATATGCGCACAGACGGCAACCTGACGTAGCCGTACGCAGTCAGATCAGTAAAGGCAACAACAGGCACACGGACACAACAGCACCGCAGAGGACTCGGGGAGCGCACATGTATATCAGGGGCGACCACGCCGAGCTGGTCGTCGGGGGCCGCCTCGACGTCCGCAGCGCGGCGGACGCCCGTACGGTCCTGCACGACGCGGTCGACTCCGGAGAGGCCGGCTCCGACCTGATTCTCGACCTCACCGGACTGGACTCCTGGGACGCCACCGGGCTCGGGGTGATCATGGGGGCGCATCGCAGGGCCGGGCGGGCCGACAGGCGGCTGGTGCTGCGCGGGGTTCCGCCACAGATGCAGCGACTGCTGATCGCGACGCGGCTGCACCGAATTCTCGCGATCGAGCACGCCCCGGCAATTGACGCGTGAGCCGCCAATCGCGTGAGCTGCCTTACGCGTGAGCCTTACCCGAGTGACTTCTGGGACCGCTGTTCAACGATTGGGTGACAGCTGAGCAGGCGGAAAGGCTCAGCTGTTCGCTCCGCCATCCGAACGGTCTAGGCTGCCGCTATCCGCCGCACCAGAATCCGGGGGCGGGCGGCACGTAGGGGGAAAAAATCTCCATGGACCCGAAGAACAAGCGCCAGCGTCCTGACCGCACTGGCCCGAGCGGGCTCACGCCTGCCTTCGGCAGCCCGGTGGTCAGCGCCGGCCGCGCCGTGAAGCTGATAGCCGGGGACTACCGGATCACCGCGAATCCCGTGGACGGCAGCCAGGCCGAGCCCTGCCGGCCGGAGGAGCGACCGGGCCCGCCCGAGCGGCTCTCCGAATCGGAGACCGCCGCCCGCAGAGCCGCCACCACACCGCCCCTGCTGCCCGGCACGCCCGTGGCCGAGCTGCCGCTGCTGGAGCGCGAGGAGGTACGCGAGCGGCTGGTCCGGCTGCTCTCCCGGGGCCGCTCCGTGCGGGTCACCGGTGTCTCCGGGGCCGGCCGTACGAAGCTGGTCGAGGCCGTCGCGGCGGACTGCGGGGCGCTGGCGCCCGACGGTGTGATCCGCCTCTCCGGCCGCCACCACACGGTCGGCGACCTGCTGCACCAGCTGTACCGGATGGTCTTCCGCGCCGAGCGCACGCGCCCCGAACGGCCGCAGCTGCTCGCGGCGCTGGCCGAGGTGGGCGCGGTCGTCGTGGTCGACGACATCGAGTTCGGCGGGTCCGCGCTGGACGAACTGCTCGCCGCCACCCCCGAGTGCGCCTTCCTGATCACCGCCACTCCGGACATATCGTCCCCGTCGGCGGAGGCGCAGCTCGAGGAGATATTCCTCACCGGCCTCGGCCGGCGCAGCTGTCTGCAGCTGCTCGAACTCGCCGTCGAGCGGCCGCTGCACGACGACGAGCGCGCCTGGGCCGGCGATCTGTGGTTCGAGTCCGAGGGACTGCCGCTGCGGTTCGTCCAGGCCGGCGGGCTGCTGCGGCAGCGGGACGTGGAACTCGCCGCCCGGCTCGCGGAGACCCCGGAACCGCCGGCGGAGGGCGAGGAGATCGCCGTACCCCTGCCGACCCTGGCGGAGAGCGCCGCCGCGGCGCCGCTGCTCTCCTCCCGCGGCAGCGGGGCCGCCCGGGAGGCCCTGATCATGGCCGCCGCGCTGGACGGCGAGGTGCCCCACCACGCGCAGCTCCCCGCGCTCACCGAGGACACCCGCGCGGACGTCGCCCTCGCCGAACTCCAGTCGTACGGGCTGATCACCGAGTCCGGCGGCGGCTACAAGCTGGCGGTCGGCGTCGCCGCGCAGCTCCGCGGCTCCGGACTGCTCGACCCGCGCCCGGACGTGGAGGACCCGGTCCTCACCGTGGCCCAGCACTACGCCTGGTGGGCCGGGCACGCCTCCGTCCCCGCCGAGCGCGTCGCCGCCGAGGCGGACGTGGTGCTCGCGGCGCTCACCGCGCTGCTCGCCCGCCGCGAGTCCGGGCACGCCAACGCCGCCGTGGTCCTCGCCCGCGCCGCGGCGCCCGCGTTCATGGTCGCGCTGGCATGGGGCGCCTGGGAGCGCACCCTGCGGTTCGGGCAGGAGGCCGCGCGCATCTCGGGTGAGGTCGCGGAGGAGGCGTACTTCCACCACGAGCTCGGCATCCTCGCCCTGTGCGGGGGCGCGCTGGACCGGGCCCGGGCCGAGCTGGAGGCGTCCCTCGCCCTGCGCGGCGCCACCGCCGACCGCGGCGGGGAGATAGCCAGCCGGCGGGCCCTCGCCCTCGTCGCGGACGTGGGCGGTTTCGAACTCCCGCTCCCCGAGCTGGAGACGACCGCCGGCCGGCCGGAGCTGACGATCGCGCCGCCGGAGGACCCGACGGTGCTCCTCGGCCATGCCGCGCCCGAGTCCGACATCACCCCCGACGGCGACCGCGCGCCCTCGGCGCGACGCGGCGCCCGCCGCAACCTGATCGCCGCCGGCGCGGCGGCCGCGGTGGTGGCGGTGCTCGGCGTCGTCCTCACGGTGGGCGCGATGGGCGAGGGGAACGAGGGCGGGAAGAAGCGGCCGGACCAGGTCGAGGTGGACTCCTCGGCGGACGAGGTCGAGGGCGAGGACGGCCTCCCGGCCGACGACGCGACGAGCGGCGACCCCTCGAAGAAGCCCTCGAAGTCCGCGGACCCGACGACCCCCGGCGCGACCCCGGGCTCCACGGCCCCCGGCACGTCGGGCTCGTCGACGGGCGGTTCGACCACGAGCGGCGGGTCGTCGACGACGGGCGGGTCGTCCACCACGGGTGGTTCCTCGACCGGCGGCGGCTCCACGACCAACGGCGGTACGACGACGAACGGCGGCACGACGACGGACGGCGGTACGACGACGGACGGTGGCACCACGACCGACGGCGGTACGACTACGGACGGTGGTACGGCGACCGACGGCGGCACCACGACGGACGGTGGTACGGCGACCGACGGCGGCACCACGACGGACGGTGGTACGACGACCGACGGCGGCACCACGACCGACGGTGGCACCACGACGGACGGCGGCACCACGACCACCGCCGGCACCAACGCCGCCGGCCTCACGACCGAGGGCTCGGACGGCGGCACGACCGCCGGCGGCACCGGCACCATCTGAGGTAAGGCGAACGGCCCCGGGTCCGGTACACCACGTACCGGACC
>NZ_JBFAXR010000247.1:0-4564 GCF_040680895.1 Streptomyces sp. NPDC051940
CTTGTCGCCCGCGTAGCGGTGGGGGGTGCGGGAGTTGAAGGGGTAGCCGCTTCCGTACGACCTCACACCGTCGCCAGGCCCAGAGAGGTGTCTCCGATGGCCGACCTGCCGCAGCCCGGCCGCGGGGCCGCAGTTCGGCCAGGCGCCGGGGCCCTGCAGCTGCAGCAGCCGCTCCGCCACCGCGATCTGCTCACTCTTGCCGGCCAGATCGGCCCGCGGCGCGTACGCCAGCCCGCCGGCGTTCTCCCAGCTGGACTGCGAGAACTGCACGCCGCCGAAGTAGCCGTTGCCGGTGTTGATGGACCAGTTGCCGCCCGACTCGCACTTGGCGACCTTCTCCCAGGTGTCGATGGGCGCGCCCGCGGCGGGGCCCGCCGCGAAGACGGGGAGGGCGATCGCGGTGCCCGTGGCGCCGAGGAACAGGGCCACGCGGTTGCGTACCGGCGGGCGCGAACCCGCCGTCTGTTTCCGGCTGTCGTCCCCGGCCGGAAGGGCTGAATGCATCATGGACATTCACTTCTCACCGACGCCTGCGAGGTGAGCTGTCGGGTTCGGGCCTGTGAGTACCCGGCCGTGCGTGCTCCCACACGGCTACACCCCTAGCCGGGGCCGGTCCCGCCTGTTCTGGACCTGTCCGGCGCTTACCTTGGGTCCCCCGCTCCTGTCCGCGGTGTGCTTGCGCAGTTGTCCGGGGAACGCCGACAGGATTCGGCGAGGCGATCCACCGGTGCCCGCCGTTGACGGGCGAGGTGACGGTAAGCACACAAACATGCCGTGTTCAAAGAACCCCGGTACGCGTCGCATCTCCCCGCGTATACCGCCAAATGGCCTGTACGCGCAGGTCGATGGCCGTTTGCCGGAAAACGGGCGACGGGCCGCCGGAAAACCCGGCAGCCCGCCATTTCCCTCCGATGCACTAAGCGGCGGAATCCGCCCGCCACCCGCGGCCTCGGCTCACATCCGGCCCACTTTGCCCGACTGACCAGGGTGGACGGTGTCCGGGACGGTGTCCGGGAGTTCGTCGACGAGCGCGCCCACGGAGTCCCAGGGGTTGCCGTGGTCGTCATCGGCGGCGTTTTGCGAGGAATTGTCACTCGGTTGGCCGTTGCTCCGGCCGCCCTGCGCGTTCGCCGCGGCCTGGCTGGGGCTGACACCGGACACCGCGTCCGGGAGGACCGGATCGGCGGACGGGGTCGCGGACGGGTCGCCGACCGAACCGGAGACCTCCATGGGGTCCTGCTCGTCGGCGGACTGGCCGCGGTGCTTGCCGTTGCCCGACTGGTCGGACTTGCCGGCCTTGCCGTCGGAGTCCGTGTTGCCGCGGTGCTTGCCGCCGCCGTTCCCGGCCGCCGCGTTCTCGGCCATGGCCCGCTTGGCCTCGGCGTCCTGGCGCTCGAAGTCGGGGTAGTCCCGGCCCGGGTCGATCTCCGGGTTCTCGGCGTCCTGACGCAGTCCGCCGACGTCGACGCACTCGCGGAACGCCTCGGTGCCGAGGTCCTCGAGGATCTTCTCGCCGACGGCGATCTGCTGGGCGCGGCTGGCGTGGTCCGGGCGGTCGGCGTAGTCGCGGCCGCCGTACTCGTTCCACTGCTCGGGGGTCAACTGGAGTCCGCCGTAGTAGCCGTCGCCGCTGTCCGCACTCCACAGGGCGTCGCTCTCGCACTGGGCGACCTTGTCCGTGCCCTTGGCGTCGAGGGCGAACGCACCGGATGCCGCCGCCAGAAGCGGCAGGGCTATGCCCGCGCCGGTGACCCCGACGGTGACGACGATGGCAGGAGCTTGTCTGGGGCGACGGTGGCGGCCGTTCCCGGGGAGCATGTAGTGGCCTCTCGTTCTGCCGTACGTTTTGAGGGTAGGACGGGAACATAGTCGCGATGGTTCCTCGATCACAAGTCGATGCCCCAGAGATAACGCGTACATCACAGACCTCGCCCGGAACTCATCCGGCCGTGAACTCCACGGGCAGCGTGCGCAGTCCGCGCATGATGAGGCCGCCGCGCCAGCGCAGTTCGTCCGGATTCCCGGCGAAACGGAGATCGGGTGCGCGGCGGAGCAGCGTGCCGATCGCGGTCTGCCCCTCCAGCCTGGCGAGCGGGGCGCCGAGGCAGTAGTGGATGCCGTGCCCGTAACCGAGATGCTGGTTGTCGCGCCGCGCCAGATCGAGCAGATCGGGTTCGGCGAAGCGCTCCGGGTCGCGGTCGGCGGCGGCGAGTACGACGAGGACCGGGTCCCCCTCGGCGATCCGCCGGCCGCCGATCTCGAGGTCCTGGGCGGCGAAGCGCCAGGTGGCGAGTTCGACGGGGCCGTCGTAGCGCAGGAGTTCCTCGACGGCGGAGGGCAGCAGGGACGGTTCGGCGGCCAGCCGCGCCATCGCCTCGGGGTGGCGCAGGAGTTGGTACACGCCGTTGCCGATGAGGTTCACGGTGGTCTCGAAGCCGGCGAAGAGGAGGATGAAGGCCATGGCGGCGGCCTCCTGTTCGGTGAGGTGCTCGCCGTGGTCGCTCGCGCGGATCAGGCCCGAGATCAGGTCGTCGCCGAGATCGTCCCTTTTACGGTGGATGAGTTCGACGAGGTACGCCCGCATCTTCTTCACGGAGCGGGCGACGCCGCCCCGCGGGCCCTTTCCCTGATCCCCCCGGGGGCCCGGGGGTCGCCCCCCGGATGTATGCAGCATCATGCCCGCCCAGTCGCGGAACTCGTCCTGGTCCTCCGCCGGTACGCCGAGCATGTCGCAGATGGCGTAGATGGGCAGCGGGAAGGCGAACTCATGGATGAGGTCCGCCTCGCCGCGGCCGGCGAAGCCGTCGATCAGCCGGTCCGTGAGCTGCTGCACCCGCGGTGCGAACTCCGCGACGCGGCGCGGGGTGAACGCCTTGGACACCAGCCGGCGCAGCCGGGTGTGGTCCGGGGGGTCGATGTTCAGCAGATGCGTCATCAGCCCGGCGCCGCGCTCGCCCGGGATGCCGGTCCGGTCGCTGGCGTGCCGGGTGGGGTTCTTCGACAGCCGCTGGTCGGCGAGCGCCTGCCGGGCGTCGCCGTACCGGGTGACGAGCCACGCCTCCACCCCGCTGGGCAGGGTCGTGCGGTGCACGGGGGCGTGCTCGCGCAGCCAGGCGTACGCGGGATAGGGGTCGCTCGCGAACTCCCGGCTGAAGAGCGCGGGCTGCGGGCCGTCAGCCGGCACGGCCCTCGGCCTCCGCCGCGCGGATCGCCTCGCGGTAGGCGCGGGCGGCCTGGCGCAGAGCCGTCTCCGGGTCGGTGCCGGCCGCCTCCGCCCGTACGGCCAGGGACAGCAGCTCCGCGCTGAAGCCCGTCGCGTCCGCGGGCAGCGGTACGTCCAGGCCCGCCGTGCGCGCCCGCGAGGCCAGCTTGGCCGCCAGGGCGAGGGCGGGCTGGCCCAGCGGGACGCCCTCGGTCACCGATTCGCGCTGCTTCTCCTCCGCCTTGGTACGCAGCCAGTGCGCCTTGACCTCCTCGGGGGTCTCCGCCTTCTCCTCGCCGAAGATGTGCGGGTGGCGGCGGACGAGCTTCTCCACGATGGTGCCCGCCACGTCGTCGATGGAGAACGGCTCCTCCGGGTCGTCCTCGGCGATCCGGGCGTGGAAGACGACCTGCAGCAGTACGTCGCCCAGCTCCTCGCGCAGCGCCTCGCGGTCGCCCTGCTCGATCGCCTCGACGAGCTCGTACGCCTCCTCCAGCCCGTACTTCACCAGCCCCTCGCTGGTCTGCCCGCCGCTCCACGGGCACTCCACCCGGATCCGGTCCATGACCTGCACCAGGTCCAGCAGCCGCGCCCCCGGCAGGTCGTACGACCCCGGCATCAGCTCCAGCGCCGGCATCTCCTCCCGCCCCGAACCGGCCAGCCGCGCCAGCCCGTCGGTCAGCGCGGTGTCGCCCTCGGCGGACGTCACGACGACGACGGTCCGCCCGCCGTCCCGGCACACCCCGACCACCTCACGGGCGGCCGGGATCGCCCCCACGGTGACGTCGACCCCCGCTTCGCGGAGATACGGCAGCTGCGGATGCCCCGGCTCGGCACACAGCACCCGGTCGGCACCCCGCAGCACCTCCCAGGCAGGCCAGGAGAGCAGCCCGGGGGCGACCCGGTGGGAGGTGGTCAGCAGCACGATGCGCCCGTTGTCGTTCACGGGAACGAGGCTAATCGCCGTGGGGCGGGGATGCGGCGCGGGGCCTGGGGGCCCGGGGGGGCGTGGGGGGTGGTGGGGGGTTTGCGCCTGTGGTGGGGGGTGGTGTGGTGGACGGTTGCCGCCTGTGGCGGGGGGTGGTGTCGTGGACGGTTGCCGCCTGTGGCGGGGGGTGGTGTCGTGGACGGTTGCCGCCTGTGGCGGGGGGTGGTGTCGTGGACGGTTGCCGGTGCGGATCGAAGTGATTCTGCGGCCCCAAGGGGCCTTGCCGGGCGGAGCGCGGGGGGACGGCGCCATGGCGCCGCCCAGCGGTCGGCTCCGCTGGCGCAGCAGGACGTGCGGTCGCAGTACGCCTCGCTCACCGAGCAGGCCGACGCCGCCGCCGACACCGCGCAGGCGGACGCGCGTACGGCGCTGCA
>NZ_JBFAXR010000248.1:0-4480 GCF_040680895.1 Streptomyces sp. NPDC051940
TCCAGACGGCTCTCGCCGAGGGCCGCGCCCGCGTCCAGCGGGATCACGTACTCGTGGTCGTCCAGCCGCATCCGGGTGAAGGCCGCGTACTCCCGTGCCGAAGCCGTACATGCGGTCCAGCTCCGACTGGAAGCCGTACACGTATCTCACCTCGCGCCGCACCTTCAGCTCGTCCTTGACGTTCTCGATGAGGACCACCGCGCACGAGCGCGCCTCCGGGGCGCGTTCGTCGAGGGCGATCTCGACGCGCGGGCCGTTGCTCGGGTACAGCGTGACGACCGCGTGGGTGCGGTCGAAGGCCGGCGTGCCGTCGTAGATGTAGACGAAGATCAGCAGGCGTTTGAAGTCGGCCCGGTGATCCATGTTGATGTAGATCGTCTCGCCGGACGCCGAGCCGAACCGGTCGTCGCCGCTGAGCTTCACGTACGGCGCCTTGTTCATGTCGCCGAAGAAGTTGCCGAGCGGCTGGACGACGCCGCGGGTGCCGTCCTTCAGCTCGTACATGCAGGCCAGGTCGAGGTCGACGTTCACCATGGCCTGCCCCTGCGGGCTCGGTACGTCGGGGCGGAAGAGCCGGTTGGGGTGCCGGAACAGCCCGCCCGAGCGGCCCGCGCTCAGGTCCATGTCCGAGGTGCGCATCCGCCAGGAGAGGTTGACCCGCATGCTCCCCCGGTCCGCGCCCTGCCTGGTCAGGGACAGCACCGGATTGCGCCGGGTGAGCTGCACCGCGTACGACGCGCCCCCGCTGTCGAACTGCGGCACGCCCTCGCGCCGCCACGTGCCCCACAGCGTGTCCCAGAAGCCCATCGCCCTCTTCCTCCCCGTTCTCCCCCGCCGCCACGGCGGCCCCCGCACACGAAAAGGGCCCCGGAGGCGGTGTGTTCACCGCCCCCAGGGCCAATCCTTCCCGGGTCAGACCCCCGAGGGAACCTCTGACTTGGACTCCTCGTCCTCGCCCGCCCCCTCGGCGGCGAGCCGCCGGTTGCGCCGGACCGACGACCAGAACGACCAGGCGATCAGGGCCACGCCGAACAGACCGGTCACGACCTCCGGGATCTCGTACCGGATCGTGACGAGCAGCAGGGCCGCCAGTGCGCCGATCGCGTAGTGGGCGCCGTGCTCCAGGTAGACGTAGTCGTCCAGGGTGCCCTGGCGGACCAGGTAGACGGTCAGCGACCGGACGTACATGGCGCCGATGCCGAGGCCGAGCGCGATGACGATCGGGTCGTTGCTCACGGCGAAGGCGCCGATCACACCGTCGAAGGAGAAGGACGCGTCCAGCACCTCGAGGTACAGGAACATGAAGAACGCGGCCTTGCCGACGAGCTTGGGGAGTTCGTACGTCCTGCCCGCCCGCGCGGCCTCCTCCTCGGCCTCGTGCTCGCGCTCCTCGTCCTCCTCGATCTTGTTCTCGAAGTGGCCGGAGAGCCCGCCCACGACCAGATACGTGATCAGACCCGCGATACCGGCCAGCAGCACCGTCTCCACCTTGTCCGCGTGCTCGCCGCCGTACTGGTGGGCGTGCTCGGCGAAGGCGAAGGCGCTGACGAGCAGGGCGATGAGCGCGATGCAGACGGAGATGGCGTCGATCCGGCCGATGCGCGACAGCGGGCGCTCGATGAAGCCGAGCCACTGGTGCTCACGCTCGTCGAAGATGAACTCCAGGAAGATCATGAGCAGGAACATGCCGCCGAAGGCCGCGATGGCCGGGTGGGCGTCCGTGACCAGCTGCTCGTACTTCTCGTGGTTGTTCAGCGCGAGGTCGATCGCGTCGATCGGGTTCAGGCTCGCCGTCACCGCGACGATCACGACCGGGAAGACCAGCCGCATGCCGAAGACCGCGATCAGGATGCCGATCGTCAGGAACATCTTCTGCCAGAACGCGCTCATCTTCTTGAGCACGCCGGCGTTGACCACCGCGTTGTCGAAGGAGAGGGAGATCTCGAGGATGGACAGGATCGCGACCAGCCCGAAGGCTTCCCAGCTTCCGTAAAGGAAGGCCGCCGCCAGTCCCAGCGCGGTGACCGCGAAGGACCAGCCGAAGGTTTTCAGGATCACGATCTGTCCAATCGAATCGTCGGGTCGAAGTCAGGCAACGTTGACTCCGAAGTCTAGGGCGATGCCACGCAGACCGGACGCGTACCCCTGGCCCACCGCCCGGAACTTCCACTCGCCCTGGTAGCGGTACACCTCGCCGAAGATCATCGCGGTCTCGGTGGAGGCGTCCTCGCTCAGGTCGTAGCGGGCCAGCTCGTTGTTGTCGGCCTGGTTGACCACGCGGATGAACGCGTTGCTGACCTGTCCGAAGCTCTGCCCCCGGACGTCCGCGTCGTGGATCGAGACCGGGAAGACGATCTTCTCGCAGGACGGCGGTACGAGGGAGAGGTCGATGTACAGCGACTCGTCGTCGCCCTCGCCCTCGCCGGTCAGGTTGTCGCCGGTGTGCTCGACGGAGCCCTCGGGGCTCTTGAGGTTGTTGTAGAAGATGAAGTACTGGTCACCGAGAACCCGGCCGTTGCCGCCGCACAGCAGGGCGCTGGCATCCAGGTCGAAGTCGGCTCCGGTGGTTGACCGGGCGTCCCATCCGAGCCCGATCATGACCTTGGTGAGATTCGGTGCGGCCTTCGAAAGGGAGACGTTGCCGCCCTTTGCCAGCGTTACGCCCATGGTTTTGCCTTTCCTCCCCGTACTACTGCGCCGATGGTCCTTCGCGTTGCCTTAGTGGAGCGTGCCGCACACTCCCCGCCACGTTCAATGCGTGATGCGGGCAATGTGCGGCACCGTGTGCTGCCGGATACGTGATCAATGGTGTCCGGGCGTCCGGCGGCCGCTCCTCGGTCGCCGGACCCGCGACGCCTTCGGCTCAGACGTTGACGCCGTAGTCCTGGGCGATGCCCCGCAGACCGGAGGCGTAGCCCTGGCCGATGGCGCGGAACTTCCACTCGGCGCCGTGCCGGTACAGCTCACCGAAGATCATCGCCGTCTCGGTGGAGGCGTCCTCGCTCAGGTCGTAGCGGGCCAGCTCGTTGTTGTCGGCCTGGTTGACGACCCGGATGTACGCGTTGCGGACCTGTCCGAAGGACTGCTGGCGGCCCTCGGCCTCATAGATCGAGACCGGGAAGACGATCTTGTCGACCTCTCCCGGTACGCCGGCCAGATTGACCTTGATGACCTCGTCGTCGCCCTCGCCCTCGCCGGTGAGGTTGTCGCCGGTGTGCTCCACGGAGCCGTCCGGGCTCTTCAGGTTGTTGAAGAACACGAAGTGGCCGTCCGAGACGACCTGGCCCGACGGTCCGGTCAGCAGCGCGCTGGCGTCGAGGTCGAAGTCCGAGCCGGTCGTGGTGCGGGCGTCCCAGCCGAGACCGACGATCACCGCGGTCAGACCTGGCGCCTCCTTGGACAACGAGACGTTCCCGCCCTTGCTGAGACTGACTCCCACAGTTCCCCTCCTGGTGGTATCAAGCTCCGAGCGCCTAAAAGTACCGGTCGACGTCCGTTCGCGTCCGGCAGTCCGCGGACAACAAGGTCTCGGTTGTCACAGACCCGCGAGGGCCTTGACGTACTCGTCCTTGTCGCGCGCGTCCGGCAGCCCGTTGACGACAGTCCACCGCACGACGCCGTGTCTGTCGATGACGAAGCTGCCTCTCACGGCGCAGCCTTTGTCCTCGTCGAAGACGCCGTAGGCGCGGGATACGTTGCCGTGCGGCCAGAAATCACTCAGCAGGGGGAAGTCGAAGGCTTCCTGGTCCGCGAAGGCGCGGAGCGACTGCATCGGGTCGCAGCTGACCGCGAGCAGCCGCGCGGGGCGGCCGTCGGCGTCTTTGAGCTCTTCCTCCGCGGCGCGGAGGGCCTGCAGCTCCGCGGTGCAGACGCTCGTGAAGGCGAACGGGAAGAAGACCAGCAGTACGGGGGTGCCGTCCGGTCCTCGGTGGTCCGCGAGGCGGACGGTCTCGCCGTGCTGGGTGCGGAGGGTGAAGTCCGGGGCGGTCTCTCCGGGGGTCGGGGCGGGGGGTGGCATGGGGCCCAGGGTATTCGGTGCGGTTTGCGTCTTGCGACGCGGTGGGGGGCTTGCCGGGCGCGGCGCGGCTAGCGCTGGCTGACGCAGTCGGCGCTGCGCGCCTCGTCCTCAAACGCCGGACGGGCTGAGGTGGTGGTCCGGTCACGCTCGGACGCGTCCGGTTCCGCTGGCGCCTGCGGCGCGCTTCGGCGCTCCGCGCCTCAGTCCTCAAACGCCGGACGGGCTGGAGGTGCGGTTGCGTCGGCTGACGCGTTTCGGGGCTTCGCCCGAAGTCCTCAAACGCCGGACGGGCTGAGAAGGGTGCCGGTCACGCTGGCACGGGGCGATCTTGCCGGCGCAGCGCAGCGGAGTCGGCTCACCCCCACCGGGTCACCGACGACGACCCCCGGCGGAGCGCCCTCTCGTACGATTAACGCGATACATCGCGATAATGTGAAGTGCGTCACTCCTGCAAGCGGGTGC
>NZ_JBFAXR010000249.1:0-4333 GCF_040680895.1 Streptomyces sp. NPDC051940
CCGCGGGGGCTCCGCCCCCGGCCCCCCTTTGCGGGCTGCGCCCGCTTTCGCGCCTGGACGGCGCTCGGCCTCAAACGCCGGCCGGGCTGGGTTCGGGCCGCTCGCCCTGCGTGCCTGGTCGCCGCAGTTGTCGGCGCTGCGCGCCTCGTCCTCAAACGCCGGACGGGCTGGGGATGCCTCCTTCGCCCTGCGTGCCTGGTGGCCGGTGTTGTCGGCGCTGCGCGCCTCGGCCTCAAACGCCGGCCGGGCTGGGATTGTGCGGTTCGGGCTGTGTGCCTGGTGGCCGGTGATTACCAGACCGGGCGCCACGGTGGGAGCGTGTCTCCGGCCAGGGTGCGGATCAGTGCTGCCAGTTCGGTTCGTGGTAGTTCGTGGCCCGCCTCGTGGAGTTGGGTGGCCAGTTGGGTTTCCAGGGCGTGGAGGGTGCGGCCGGCCACCGCCAGGTGGTCTCGGGCCTTTTCGGTCAGGACGACCAGTTTGCGGCGGCCGCCGGCCGGGTGTGGGCGGCGTTCGACGTAGCCGCGCTTCTCCAGGTCGTCGATGATCTGGCCGGCGGCCTGCTTGGTGACCCCGAGTCGTTCGGCCAGTTCGCTGCTCGTCGCGCCGGAATCCCGCAGCGTCTGGAAGACGAGACCGTGCACGGGGCGCAGATCGGCGTAGCCGGCCGCGTCCAGGCGGCTCACGAACTCGGAGAGGACCAGCTGGAAGGCCATCCCGAGCAGGAAGGTGAGCTCGGAGCGCTCGAGGGGGTCATGGGTCGCCATCGGATCATCTTGACACACCTGAATAAAGCCGCTTTACTCGCGGCGAGTAAAGGAACTTTACACAGGAGGTGTACGCCCATGTACGTGGTCGGCGAGAGCGAGCAGCGGACGACCAGGACGGCGACCGGCACGATGTTCGGCCTGGCCGCCCCCAGTCAGGGCAGTGCCGAGGTCAGCACCTGGCGGGTGGCGCTCGGTGCGGAGGCCGCCACGCCGGTCCACGTCATCGACCGCGAACAGGTGTGGATGCCCCTGTCGGGCGAGTTCGAGATCGAGTCGGAGGGCGGGACCGGGCGCGCCAAGGCCGGTCAGGCCATCGTCGTGCCCGGCGGCGCGGTGCGGCGGCTGAAGGCCGTGGGCGGCCCCGCGGAGGCCCTGGTCGCCATGCCCGTGGGCGGCAGGGCCATGCTGCCGGGCGGCACGGACAAGATCCCGCTCCCGTGGGCCGAGTGACCTCTGCCCCGTGAACGGGCTGGGCCGGGCCCACCCCCGCCGGGGTCCGCCGGGCCGGGCTCACCCCCGCCCGGATCCGCCGGGCCGACCCACCCCGGCGCACCCGGCCGGGTCGGCCCACCCCCGCGCACCCGGCCGGACCGGCACGGGCGGCCCCCCTCACCCGCCCACCCCCTGGCCCCCCGCGGGGGCCACCAGTACCTCCACGTTCTCCGCCTGGAGCGCGTCCAGGTCCGCCGGGGGGATCCCGGCGTCCACTATCACCAGGTCGAAGGCCCGCACCGGGGCCAGCTGGTACAGCCCCCGGCGGCGGAACTTGGTGTGGTCCACCAGCAGGACGCGGTGGTCGCACGCCTCCATCAGGGCCCGCTTCACCGCCACCGTCTCCTGTGACTGGTGGTAGCAGTGGCTGCGCGTGATCGCCGTCGTCGACGCGAAGAGCGTGTCCGCGTGGAGGGACGCGGCCGCGTCCGCCGTACGGACGCCCAGGAACGCGTCGTACGCGGGGAAGTACGTACCGCCCAGCGAGATCAGCTCGATGCCGGGGCTGCCCGCGAGGACCTGGATGACCGGGACGAAGTTCGTGATGACGGTGAGCGGCGCGCGGGGGCCGAGAAGGCGGGCGAGGGCGAGCGCCGTCGTGCTGTCGTCGAGGATGACGGACTGGCCGGGTTTGACCAGGGGGAGCGCCGCCTGGGCGAGGGACTGCTTCTCCTGGGCCATCGCCTGCGTGCGGTGGCGGACGTCGCCGTGGAACGCCGTCGAGGGCTGGGCCGTCGCCCCGCCGCGGACCTTGCGCAGCCAGCCCTTGCCCTGGAGGTAGTCCAGGTCCCGGCGGATCGTCATCGGGGTGACGCCCAGATCCCGCGCGAGCTGCTCGATCCGGACGAAGCCCTCGTCCACGACGCGGCTCTTGATCCGTTCGCGCCGGTCGCGCGGCCGGCGGCCGGTGTCTTCCCCCATGACGGCTCCTGTTCGGTTTCTGTGAAGTGAACACCCGGACTCCGGTGTCAGGTCGGTGCGGTACGCGCGCAAGAGGCCCTCGCCGACGCCCAGTCGCCTACGAATCGGGCAGGTCGGTGTTATGGCGGTCGCGCGAAGGGAACACCACCGGCGATCGGATGTGCGGTTCTTCTGTTCAGTTCTCGTGAGTTGTTGACACTCGGTCCGCCCCGCAGATTACGTGTGCGTTACGTCACAGCAAACCATCTGTTCGTGAACGGCCCACGAAGGAGTGGAACATGAGGAAACTGCCCGGGCTTGCCCTAGCCGGCGTCCTCGTACTGGGCGGCCTCACCGCGTGTGCCGAGGAGCCGGGCACCGCGGACAAGGGGAGCGGGGACGGCAAGGGGACGGGCACGGTCGCGTTCCTGATGCCGGACCTGGCGTCCACGCGCTACGAGCAGTACGACGCACCGCTGTTCAAGCAGAAGATGAAGGAGCTGTGCGCGGACTGCAAGGTCATCTACCAGAACGCCGACAGCGACGCCTCCCTCCAGCAGCAGCAGGCCAACTCCGCGATGGCGCAGGGCGCCAAGGTGCTCGTCCTGGACCCGGTGGACTCCGAGTCCGCGGCGACCATCGTGCAGACGGCGCAGTCCCAGGGCATCAAGGTCGTGGCGTACGACCGGCCCATCCCGAAGAAGGCCGCCGACTTCTACGTGTCGTTCGACAACGAGGCGATCGGGCAGTCCATCGGGCAGTCCCTCGTGGACCATCTGAAGGAGACCGGCGCCAAGGGCGGCATCCTCCAGGTCAACGGGTCGCCGACGGACGCCGCCGCCGGGCTGATCAAGACGGGCATCCACAAGGCCGTCGACCCCAGCGGCTTCGAGCTCCTCGCCGAGTACGACACCCCCGACTGGTCGCCGGAGAAGGCCCAGCAGTGGGTGAGCGGCCAGATCGCCCAGTTCCGCACCGACATCGCCGGCGTGGTCGCCGCGAACGACGGCACCGGCGGCGGGTCGATCGCCGCGTTCAAGGCCGCCGAGGCGAAGGTCCCGCCGGTCACCGGCAACGACGCCGAACTGGCCGCCATCCAGCGGATCGTGTCGGGCGACCAGTACAACACCATCTCCAAGCCCATCAAGATCGTGGCGGAGGCGGCCGCGCAGGTCGCCTGGGAGCTGATGCAGGGCAAGACGCCCAAGCCGACCACCACGCTCTTCGAGACCCCGTCGCAGCTGTACGAGCCCACCGTCGTGACCCAGCAGAACCTCAAGGACGTCATCTTCGGCCCCGACGGCGTGCTGAAGCCCGCGGACGTGTGCACCAGCACCTACGCCGCCGCCTGCCAGAAGCTCGGTATCCAGTGACGGCTCCCACCGCGCCCGGAGCGGCCAGGGAGACCGTGCTGTCGCTCCGGGGCATCAGCAAGCAGTTCGGCGCGGTCGCCGCACTCACCGACATCGATCTCGACGTCGCGGCCGGCGAGGTCGTGGCCGTCGTCGGCGACAACGGCGCCGGCAAGTCGACGCTGGTGAAGGTGCTCTCGGGCGTGTACGCCCCGGACGCCGGCACCATCCGCTTCCGCGGCGAGGAGGTCGTGCTCGGCTCGCCGGCGGCCGCGCACGCGATGGGCATCGCCACCGTCTACCAGGACCTGGCGTTGTGCGAGAACCTCGACGTCAAGGCGAACCTGTTCCTCGGCCAGGAGCTGCGGCCCTGGCTGCTGGACGACGTGGAGATGGAGAAGCGGTCGTGGGCCCTGCTGCGGGAGCTGTCGGCGAAGCTCCCCACGCTGAACGTGCCGGTCGCCGCGCTGTCCGGCGGCCAGCGCCAGACGGTGGCGATCGCGCGCTCGCTGCTGGGCGACCCGAAGGTCATCCTGCTGGACGAGCCGACGGCCGCCCTCGGCGTCGCACAGACCGCCGAGGTCCTCGACCTGATCGAGCGCCTGCGCCTGGGCGGCCGGGGCGTGGTGATGATCAGCCACAACATGGAGGACGTGCGCGCGGTCGCGGACCGCGTGGTCGTGCTGCGCCTGGGCCGCAACAACGGTGTGTTCGACGCCCGGGACGCCTCCACCGAGGACGTCGTGGCCGCCATCACGGGCGCGGCCGACAACGTGGTGGGGGGGGGGGGGGGCCGCCGCGCCCCCACCCCCGGCCGGGGCC
>NZ_JBFAXR010000250.1:0-4286 GCF_040680895.1 Streptomyces sp. NPDC051940
CGCGCAGACGCCGCGCAACATGATGGGCTTCAAGGACGGCACCCGGAACATCGCCGGCACCGCCCTCGCCGCGAGCGGATCGCCCGCGGCGGGCGGCGCGCCCGCGCGGGCGTCCGGTGCGCAGCCGACGGACACCTCCGCCGCAGCCAGGCAGGCGCCCCCGGGGCTGCTCCAGCCGCCCCCGGGGGCCCGCACGCCGCCGGCCTCGCCGGCCCCGTCCCCTTCGCCCACGCCGTCGGTCACCGCGACGCCCGACCCCGGCAAGGCAGTCCGGGAGGCGCTCGACGCCCTCGGACCGCACGCGGGCCGCTACACGCTCGGCGTTGAGGACCTGTCGACGGGTACGCGGGCGGTCTACGGCAAGGGCACCGGCACCTACGACACCGCGAGCATCGTCAAGGTCGACATACTGGCCGCGCTGCTGCTCCGCAGCCAGCGCAGCGGCGTCCCGCTGACGCCGGGGCAGCGGCAGCTCGCCTCCTCGATGATCCGCTACAGCGACAACGACGCCACGGACGCGCTGTGGAGCGTTCTGGGCGGCCCGCAGGCCCTCGACGCGGCGAACGACACCTTCGGCCTCACCCGGACCAGCGCGGGCGGCTGGGGCACCTGGGGGCTGACCCAGACCACCGCCCGCGACCAACTGGTCCTGCTGCGGGCCGTCTTCGGCGACGACTCGCCGCTCTCCGCCGCATCCCGGGACTACATACGCTCCCTCATGGGTTCGGTCATACCCGGCCAGGACTGGGGTGTTCCCGCGGCGTCCGACACGGGTGCCGACCGGGTGCTGAAGAACGGCTGGCTGCAGCGCAGCCAGACGAAGCTGTGGGACATCAACAGCATCGGGCTGGTCGTCCACGACGGCCGGCTGCTGCTGGTGAGCGTTCTCGCCGCCGACCTGCCGACCCGGGAAGGCGGCATAGAGCTGGTGGAACGGGCGGCGACAACGGCCGTACGGACGCTGGTGAAAACGAGTTTCCCCGCGGGTTGACCCGCTGCGAGCATGACCGCGTGACCGCTTACGCCTACGAGGCCCTGCTCGACCGGATCGCGGACGACCCCCGGATCGCCGGGGCGGTGCTGAGCGGATCCCAGGCGCGGGACGGCATGGCCGGCGAGCACTCGGACCACGACGTGTATCTGATCGCCGAGGACGACGCCGCACCGGACCTGGCGGGCGAAGTCCGCCGCGACGCCGAGCTCGACATCGTCGTGATGCCCCTCTCCGAGTTCCGCGGGCACGCACTGCCGGGCTGCGCGTACGAGTGGAACCGGTACGCCTTCGTCCACGCGCGCCTGCTCAAGGACCGGCCGGACGGGCTGATCGCCCGCCTGGTCACGCGGAAGGCGGCGCTCGGCCCCGAGGAGGCCGCGAATACGGCGGACGAGGCCGCGGACGGCTTCGCCAACTCGGTCTACCGGTGGCTGAAGAACCACCGCGCCGGGCTCGCCACGGAGGCGCGGCTGGATGCCGCCGAGGCGTTGCCGCCGCTGTTGACGTACGTCTTCGCCGTGGAGGGGCGGGTCCGCCCGTACAACAAGTACCTGGGCTGGGAGCTGAACCGGGCGCCGCTCGACTGCCCCGCGTGGCGGCACGACCGGCTGCTGCCGCTGCTGGACGAGGTACTGGCCACCGCCCGGCCGGAGTTGGCGCATGGTCTCTTCGCCGACTTCGAGGCCCAGGCGCGGGCGGCCGGGCAGGGGCCGGTGCTCGACGCCTGGGGCGACGACCTGCTGCTGATGCGCGGCGCCTTCCCTCAGGGCAGCGGCTGAGGCGGGCGCGGGCCCGTGTACAGGCCGCTGGGGCGCATACGCAGCGGGCGCTCCTCGTACTCCTCCAGGGCGTGGGCGATCCAGCCCGCCGTGCGGGCCACGGCGAAGACCGTCTCGCCCGCCTCCGCGGGCATACCGGCGGAGGCGGAGAGGACGGCGAGCGCGAGGTCGACGTTGGCGTGCAGGGGGGTGTGCCGGGCGGAGATCTCCACGACCTCCTGGGCCGCGTCCAGCGCGCGCCGCGCGCCGGGCACCTCGTCGAGAAGGGTGAACAGCAGCCCGGCGCGCGGGTCCTCACCCGGATACAGGCGGTGACCCAGCCCCGGGATGCGCCGGCCCGCGCGGAAGTGCTCGGAGACCACGGGCGCCGCGCTGCCCCGCTCCAGGACGTCCAGGAGCATGCGGTGCGCCAGGCCGCTGGCGGCGCCGTGCAGCGGTCCGTCGAGGGCGGACAGCCCCGTGGACACCACGGCGTACGGGTTGGCGCGGGCGGACGCCGCGACGCGGGCCGCCAGGGTGGAGGCCGCCAGATCGTGGTCGATGAGCAGCACCAGTGCCGTGTCCAGGCAGCGCACCGCTGCCGGTTCGGGGGCGGCGGGGGTCAGCCGGGCCCACAGCCGACGGGCGACCGGCGCGTCCGTGCGGTGGGTGCGTCCGGCGATGGGCAGTGAGCCGGAGAACGCGGCGATCAGGCTGCGGGCGGTGCCGTGCACCGCTTCGGTGGAGAGGTCGAAGCGCAGGGGGTCGGCTGCCGCCGCGGCGACCGCCACGGCGCGCAGCCGGTCGACGGGGCTGGCGTGCGAGGGGAGCGCGGCGACCGCGGCGGAGGTGGCGGCGAGCAGTTCGTCCGGGGCGGTGAACCGCAGTCCGGGCGTGATCCGTCCGGTCCACAGCCAGTCGGCCGCCTCCTCGTACGGATAGGTCTCGGCGAGGGTGAGCGCGTCCACTCCGCGGTAGTAGTAGCGATCGCGGTCGATGAAGGTGATCCCCGTACGGACCGCCGTCGTGCCCGGCGTGCCGGTCTCCGCCCCTGCGGGGGACGCCGCGTGCGGGCGGCTGTGCCGGCGGGCGAGCGCCTCGACCTCCTTCGGGTCGAACGTACTGCCCCTGCCGCCGGTGGACTTGCGGCTGGTGAGCAGGCCGCGGCTGACGTACGCGTACACGGTCTCCGGCTTCACGCCGAGACGCTCCGCAGCCTGCCGCGTACTCAACCTCTCGTCGGTGCCAGTCATGATGATCCACCCTAGAACATTGATTCAATCAACATTGACAGGAATTCAATCAAGGGTGGATGGTGAGAGTCAAGTACAAGGGAGGAACAGCCATGACAACGCTTCCGGTCGATGCCCCCATCGAGGCCCCACGAGGGCTCAGCGGCGTCATCGTCACCGAGACCCGGCTCGGCGATGTGCGCGGTCGTGAGGGCTTCTACCACTACCGCCAGTACTCGGCGGTGGAGGTGGCGCAGCACCGCACGTTCGAGGACGCCTGGTATCTGATGTTCCACGGTGAGCTGCCGACGGACGAGGAGCGGGCGGAGTTCCTGGCCCGCACCGCGGAGCTGCGCCCTCTGCCCGAGGACATCCGCGACGCCCTGCCGGCGATCGCCCGCTCCTGCATGCTCTCCGGACCGCTGGCGGGGCTGCGCACGGCGCTCTCCCAGACCGCCGCCTCGGCGGACTTCCGGCCGCTGTACGACATCACGCCCGAGCAGCGGATGCGCGACGCGCTGGCGGCCTGCGCCAAGGTGCCGGTGATCCTCACCGCCCTCCACCGCATCGGGCAGGGCCTGGAGCCGGTCGAGCCGCGGGCGGACCTGCCGTACGCCGCCAACTACCTGTACATGCTGACCGGTGAGGAGCCCGATCCGGCGCGGGCGCGCGCCATCGAGGCGTACCTGATCTCCACGATCGACCACGGATTCAACGCGTCCACCTTCACGGCCCGCACCATCGCCTCCACCGGCGCGGACCTCGGGGCCTGTCTCGTCGGGGCGATCGGCGCCCTCTCCGGCCCGCTGCACGGCGGCGCGCCGAGCCGCGCCCTGGACACGCTGGACGCGATCGGCACGCCCGACCGGATCGACGGATGGATCCGCGAGCGGGTGCTGGCCGGTGACCGCATCATGGGCTTCGGGCACCCCGTCTACCGCACGGAGGACCCCCGTTCACGGATGCTGAAGGGCATCGCCCGGGAGTTCGGCGGGCCGCTGGTCGACTTCGCGGTGGAGGTGGAGCGCAAGGTCGTGGAGATCCTGGCGGAGCTCAAGCCCGGCCGGGAGCTGCACACCAACGTGGAGTTCTACGCCGGCGTGGTGATGGAGCTGTGCGGGCTGCCGCGCGAGATGTTCACGCCGACCTTCGCCGCCGCGCGCGTGGTCGGCTGGAGCGCGAACATCCTGGAGCAGGCGGAGGACTCGAAGATCATCCGTCCGTCCGCCCGTTACGTGGGGCCCGTTCCGCCGCAGCCCCTGCCCTGACGGGGAGCCGGCGCGGCCGGGGAGCGACGTACTC
>NZ_JBFAXR010000251.1:0-3914 GCF_040680895.1 Streptomyces sp. NPDC051940
TACGTCAAGCGAAGCAGTACGACAGGGGCCCCACCCGAGCCCGCCCCAGGCACCACCCCAGCCCGTCCGGCGCTTGAGGACTGAGGCGCGCAGCGCCGAATTGCGCCGCAGGCGCGAGCGCGAAGCGCACGATGCAGCGGGACCGCACCACCACCCCAGCCCGTCCGGCGTTTGAGGACTGAGGCGCGGAGCGCCGAAGCGCGCCAGCCGGCGCAAACGCAAGACACACGGACGACGTAGCCTCGACCCGTACGAAAGGAGATCGCGTGCCGGTCGACATCACCTGGTGGGGCCACGCCACCACCACCGTGCAGGACTCCGGCGTAAGGGTCGTGACCGACCCCCTGTTCGCGCAGCGCCTGATGCATCTGCGGCGAAGGCGAGGCGCCCCGCCACCCCCCGCGGCGGCCCACGCAGACGTGGCCGTCGTCTCGCACCTGCACGCCGACCACCTCCATCTGCCGAGCCTCGCCCGGCTCGCCCCCGGCACCGCGCTGCTGCTCCCCCGGGGCGCGGGCGCGGCCGTACCGGCGCTGAAGCGGCTGACCCACCTGCGCGTCACCGAACTCGCCCCCGGCGAGACCGCCGAGATCCGCGATCTCACGATCCGCGCCGTGCCGGCCAAGCACGACGGCCGCCGCTGGCCCTACGGCCCGCACCGCATCCAGGCGCTCGGGTTCGTCGTGGAGGGCGAGGCGCGGACGTACTTCGCGGGCGACACCGGCCTCTTCGACTCCATGGCCGACGAGGTCGGCGCGTGCGACGTCGCCCTGCTGCCCGTGGGCGGCTGGGGCCCGTTCCTGGGCTCGGAGCACCTCGACCCGCACAAGGCCGCGCAGGCCCTCGCGGCACTGGCGCCGAGGGCGGCCGTGCCCGTGCACTACGGCACGTACTGGCCGATCGGCATGGACGCCGTCCGGCCGCACGAGTTCCACGCGCCGGGCGACGACTTCCACCGGCTCGCCGGGGAACACGTACCGGGCACGGCCGTGCACAAGCTGGCGCACGGCGAGTCCGTACGGCTGGAGGCCGCCCGATGAGAAACCTCCCCGCCGGCCGTACGGCCCAGTTCGCCGCCGACGCGGTCCGCGCCGTGCCGCCGGAGTCGACCCAGCAGGCGATCGGCTATCCGTCGCTGTTCGCGCTGGTGCTGGTGGGGTCCCTGGTGCCCGTGATCCCGACGGGGGCGCTGGTCAGCTCCGCGGCGGTCGTCGCGTTCCACCAGAAGGCGCCGTACTCGCTGCTGCTCGTCTTCGTCGTCTCGGCGCTCGCGGCGTTCCTAGGCGACACGTGCCTGTACTGGCTCGGCATGCGCGGCGTGCGCAGCAGGAACGGCTCACGCTGGCTGGACCGGCTCACCGAGCGCACCGCGCCGGAGCAGATCGCCGCGGCCCGCGAGAAGCTGGACGCCCACGGCGTGCCCGTGCTGATCGTGTCCCGGCTGATGCCCGCCGGCCGGATCCCGGTGATGGTGGCGTGCCTGCTCACCCGGATGCCGATGCGCACGTTCGTCCGCGGCAACGCGCCGGCGTGCCTGGCCTGGGCGGGCACGTACGCGCTCATCGGCATCGCGGGCGGCTCGCTGTTCCCGGAGCCCTGGCAGGGCGTGGCCGCGGCGGTGGGCCTGACGCTGCTGATCAGCGCGGCCCCGATGGTGTGGCGGCGGGTGCGGCACGCGTAGGGGCGGAGGCCGGGGCCTCACAGCACCCGGGAGCCGCCCACCGGCAGGTCCCACAGCGCGTCCGCCGGCAGTCCCGCCTTCTGCCACGCCGCCAGCAGCCGCGTGCGCGGCTCCAGCGGCGACTCGGCGGAGAGCATGAACGTACCCCAGTGCATCGGCGCCATCCGCCGCGCGCCGAGGTCGGCGAAGGCGCGGACCGCCTCCTCCGGGTCGGTGTGGACGGGCCCCAGCATCCAGCGCGGGTCGTACGCGCCGATGGGCAGCAGCGCGAGGTCGATGCCGGGGTGGTGGGAGCCGATCTGCCCGAACCAGTGGCCGTAGCCGGTGTCGCCCGCGAAGTAGAGCTTCTGCCCGAGCCGGTCCGTGAGCACCCAGCCGCCCCACAGCGAACGGCAGGTGTCGAGGAGGGTGCGCTTGCTCCAGTGGTGGGCGGGGACGAAGTCGAAGCGGACGGCGTTGCCCTCGGGGCCGCGCAGCTCCGCGGCCTCCCACCAGTCCAGCTCGGTGACCTTGGTGAAGCCCCGGCGCCGGCACCAGCGGGCCAGTCCCGCGGGTACGAACAGGGCGGTGGCGCGGGGCAGCCGCTTCAGGGTGGGGGCGTCGAGGTGGTCGTAGTGGTTGTGCGAGATCACGACCGCGTCGACGGGCGGCAGGTCCTCCCAGCGCACGCCCACGGGGGTGATCCGGGCGGGGGTGCCGAGGATCTTGCGGGACCAGACGGGGTCGGTGAGCACGGTGAGGCCGCCCATGCGGATCACCCAGCTGGCGTGGCCGACCCAGGTCACGGAGACGGTCGTGGCGTCGGCGGCGGGGATGTTGCCCGGTTCGAAGGGGATCTGCGGGATCTCGCGCAGGGCGTCGGCGGCGGGACGGAGGTGGCCGTCGCGGGCGAGGCGGGCGACCATCGACACGCCGGGGAGGGGGGCGGTCAGCCGGTGGGTGAAGTCGCGCGGCCAGGAGCGGATCTCGCCGATGGGGCGCGGGGCGGTCGCGTTCGCCGCCGGGGTGACGTCCCCCGCGCCCGCCGATGCCCCGTCGAACCGTCCGGACCGCACGGACCCCAGGGACCAACCCGCCCCGCCCGCCTGGATGTCCGTCTCCCTCATCGCACCACTCCCGTCAGCTCGGCGATCACTGTCCCGAATTCCGCCAACGCCTGCGTCACGTGCGGCGACCGAAGCGGCTGCGGGGCGTCCAGGGCCGCGGTGCGCCGCGCGTCGTCCGCTCCGGCGAAGAGCGGCAGCAGCGCGAAGCGGACGCGCAGCGAGTCCGGTGGATCGCCGAAACGGTGGCCGCCGGCGACGCGGCCCGGGCCCAGGCGTGCCGCCAGCCAGGCCTCCAGCTCCGCCGCGCCGGTGACGCCCTGCACGTCCAGCTCCCGGCGCCGCTCGTCGAAGTCGGCGTACACGCAGGAACCCGCCTGGGGCGGGCGGCACTCCGCGCCCACGTCCGCGAGGATGCGTACGGCGGCCGCCGCGAACGCCGCGTTCAGCCGGGCCGCGGCGCCGGTACGGGCCGTGACGGACGACGGTTCGGTCAGGGCGAGGGCCGCCGCCTCGGCGACCGGGGAGGCGATGGCCGCGCCCATCGCCGCGAGCGCGGCGACCGTGGCCCGGCGCAGCTCCACGCCGTTCGGGCCGGCCGGGAAGCGGGCGACGGCGGCCGGCCAGGCGGACGGCAGCAGACAGGCGTCGAGCCCGGCCAGCGCGACGGCGTCGCCGTGGGACATCTCGGCCGGGCTGACGAGCATCGTGTCGTGCGGGTCGAACCGGGTGTCGCGGTACGTCTCGTCGCTCACCACGAGGACCCCGGCACCGGCGGCGGCCTCGCACACCTCGTACAGGATCTCGGGCGGCGGGACGGTGCCGGTGACCTCGTCCGCGACGGAGAGCACGAGCAGCCGGGGGTCGCCGCCGTCCGCCCGCAGACGCGCGAGGGTCTCCAGCAGCGCGACCGGGTCGGGGGCGCCGCCGCTCTCCGCCTGGACGGGAACGGTGTGCACGGCGCGGCCGAGGAGCCGGGCCTGCGCCGCGTGCCACTCGGCGGCCGGCCGTGGGATCAGCACGTCGCCGTCGGTCGCCGCGAGCAGCGCGAGGAGCAGCAGCCGGGCGCCGGGGGCAGCGGCCACCTGGCCGGGGCCGGTGTGCAGGCCGCGCCGGGCGAACCAGCCGGCCGCGTACGCTGCGAGGAGCAGATGTTCGCGCCGTGTGGAAGGGGCACCGGAGACCGTGGC
>NZ_JBFAXR010000252.1:0-3872 GCF_040680895.1 Streptomyces sp. NPDC051940
TGTGGAAGTCCAGACCGGGGAACATCGACGTGGGCCGCCCCGAGACCACCGGCGAGAACCCCGCCCGAGCCCGCCCCGCAACACCCCAAAGCCCGTCCGGCGTTTGAGGACTGAGGTGCGAAGCACCGAAGCGCGTCAGCCGACGCAACGCAAGCCCAGCCCGTCCGGCGTTTGAGGACTGAGGCGCGAAGCGCCGAAGCGCGTCAGCCGACGCAACCCGCACCCGAGGAGCCGCAAACCAGCCCCCGGCGTATTGTGCAGCGTGGACAACAACCCCCGCGAGTAAACGAAAGAGGACAGCCAGCGTGACCGCTCTGACCCTCAGCACATCATCCGCCGCAACGGCGCGCGCGGATGCCGTCGTCGTAGGCGTGGCGAAGGGCCCGAAGGGCCCGGTCGTCGCGGCCGGCGCGGAAGCAGTCGACAAGGCGTTCGGCGGCAAGCTCGCCGGCGTGCTCGAGACCCTGGGCGCCGCCGGCGGCGAGGGCGAGGTCACCAAGCTGCCCGCCCCGGACGGTCTCAAGGCGAACGTGGTCGTCGCCGTGGGCCTCGGCACCGCCCCCGAGGACGGCTTCGACCCCGAGACCCTCCGCCGCGCCGCCGGCGCGGCCGCCCGCGCGCTGTCGGGTACCAAGAAGGCCCTGATCGCCCTCCCGGTCGAGGACGCCGAGGACACCGGCGCCGTCGCGGAGGGTGTGCTGCTCGGCGCGTACTCCTTCGACGAGTACCGCGAGAAGCCCGCGAACGGCACCGCCAAGGAGCCGCTGGCGGAGGCCGTCCTCGTCGGCGGCAAGCCCCGCGACAAGGCCCACAAGGACGCCGCCGCCCGCGCCACCGTCGTGGCGCAGGAGGTCAACCGGGCCCGCGACCTGATCAACATCCCGTCCAACGACCTGACCCCGGAGGCGTTCGCCCAGCGCGCCGCCGACCTGGGCAAGGAGCACGGCTTCAAGGTCGAGATCCTCGACGAGAAGGCGCTGCTCAAGGGCGGCTACGGCGGCATCATGGGCGTCGGCCAGGGCTCCGCGAACCCGCCGCGCCTGGTGAAGGTGACCTACGCGCCCCGGGGCGCGAAGAAGCACGTGGCACTCGTCGGCAAGGGCATCACGTACGACTCGGGCGGCATCTCCCTGAAGCCGGCCGGCCACAACGAGACCATGAAGTGCGACATGAGCGGCGCCGCCGCCGTGCTGTCGACCGTGGCCTCCGCCGCCCAGCTGGGCCTGAAGACGAAGGTCACCGGCTGGCTGGCGCTCGCCGAGAACATGCCGTCGGGCTCCGCCACCCGCCCCGGTGACGTGCTGCGCATGTACAGCGGCAAGACGGTGGAGGTGCTGAACACCGACGCCGAGGGCCGCCTCGTCATGGCCGACGCGCTGACCCGCGCCTGCGAGGAGAAGCCGGACGCCGTCATGGACGTCGCCACCCTGACCGGCGCGATGGTGCTGGCCCTGGGCCACCGCACGTTCGGCATCATGGCGAACGACGACGACTTCCGTGCCGCGATCCACGAGGCGGCGGCGGACGCCGGCGAGCAGTCGTGGCCGATGCCGATGCCGGCGGAGCTCAAGGAGGGCATGAAGTCCCCCGTCGCCGACATCTCCAACATGGGCGAGCGGATGGGCGGCGGCCTGGTCGCCGGCCTGTTCCTCCAGGAGTTCGTGGCCGACGGCGTCACCTGGGCGCACCTGGACATCGCCGGTCCGGCGTTCAACACCTCCGGCCCCTTCGGCTACACCCCGAAGGGCGGTACGGGCTCCGCGGTGCGCACGCTCGTGACGGTGCTGGAGCGGGCCGCCGAGGGCGAGATCCTCTGACCCCGGGCCCGACCGCCCCTGGCGGCGACCGGCCCGGGGGACGTCCCAGGTTGATCGCTCACAGCTGAAAAGACCGGCCCCGGGTCCCCGACCCGGGGCCGTTTCACGGCCCCACCTGGGCTTTTTGTCAGATTACGGCTCCCTGTGCGTGCCCCCGCGTCCCGTCGTGGGCGAACAAGTGCGAAGATGAGTCGGAGCGGGACCTTGGCAGGGCAGCCCCGCATGATCACGCGGCAGTACAGCGCCGGCGCAAGGCGCTGAAGATACAGTCGCCGACCGGTCGGAGACCCCCGGCCGTCGGCGCACATGCATGGAGGACGTGACGTGGCGAACGACGCCAGCACCGTTTTCGACCTGGTGGTTCTCGGAGGCGGTAGCGGCGGTTACGCCGCTGCCCTGCGAGCGGCTCAGCTGGGTCTTGATGTCGCCCTGATCGAGAAGGACAAGCTGGGCGGCACTTGTCTGCACCGTGGCTGCATCCCCACCAAGGCCCTGCTGCACGCCGGTGAGATCGCCGACCAGGCACGCGAGGGCGAGCAGTTCGGCGTGAAGACGACCTTCGAGGGCGTCGACATGCCGGGCGTGCACAAGTACAAGGACGACGTGGTCTCGGGCCTCTACAAGGGCCTGCAGGGCCTGGTGGCCTCCCGCAAGATCACGTACATCACGGGCGAGGGCCGGCTGTCCTCCCCCACCTCCGTGGACGTGGACGGCAAGCGGGTCGAGGGCCGGCACGTGCTGCTGGCGACCGGTTCCGTGCCGCGTTCGCTGCCGGGGCTGCAGATCGACGGCAACCGGATCATCACCTCGGACCACGCGCTGGTCCTGGACCGCGTCCCGAAGTCGGCCATCGTGCTGGGCGGCGGCGTGATCGGCGTCGAGTTCGCCTCGGCGTGGAAGTCCTTCGGCGCGGACGTCACGGTCATCGAGGGCCTGAAGCACCTCGTCCCGGTCGAGGACGAGAACAGCTCCAAGCTGCTGGAGCGGGCCTTCCGCAAGCGCGGCATCAAGTTCAACCTCGGCACCTTCTTCGACAAGGCCGAGTACACGCAGGACGGCGTCAAGGTCACCCTCGCGGACGGCAAGACGTTCGAGGCGGAGGTGCTGCTCGTCGCCATCGGCCGCGGCCCGGTCTCGCAGGGCCTCGGTTACGAGGAGCAGGGCGTCGCGATGGACCGAGGCTTCGTCCTCGTCGACGAGTACATGCGGACTAACGTCCCCACGATCTCCGCGGTCGGCGACCTGGCCCCCACGCTCCAGCTCGCGCACGTCGGCTTCGCAGAGGGCATCCTGGTGGCGGAGCGGCTGGCCGGCCTGAAGGTCGTCCCGATCGACTACGACGGTGTGCCGCGGGTGACGTACTGCCACCCGGAGGTCGCGTCCGTGGGCATCACCGAGGCGAAGGCCAAGGAGGTCTACGGGGCTGACAAGGTCGTGGCTCTGAAGTACAACCTCGCGGGCAACGGCAAGAGCAAGATCCTCAAGACCGCGGGCGAGATCAAGCTCGTCCAGGTCAAGGACGGCCCCGTCGTCGGCGTACACATGGTCGGTGACCGGATGGGCGAGCAGGTCGGCGAGGCCCAGCTGATCTACAACTGGGAGGCGCTGCCGGCCGAGGTGGCCCAGCTCATCCACGCGCACCCCACGCAGAACGAGGCGATGGGCGAGGCCCACCTGGCTCTCGCCGGCAAGCCGCTGCACTCGCACGACTGATTCCAGGGCACGCAACAGTCCGCACAGATCGTTAGGAGCAACAGAAACCATGGCGGTTTCCGTAACACTGCCGGCGCTCGGCGAGAGCGTGTCCGAAGGCACCGTGACCCGCTGGCTGAAGGCCGAGGGTGAGCGCGTCGAGGCCGACGAGCCGCTGCTCGAGGTGTCGACCGACAAGGTGGACACCGAGATCCCCGCGCCCGCTTCGGGCATTCTGGCCTCCATCAAGGTGGCCGAGGACGAGACGGTCGAGGTCGGCGCCGAGCTGGCCGTCATCGACGACGGTTCCGGCGCTCCGGCCGCTGCGCCCGCGCCCGCCGCCGAGGCGGCGCCGGCCCCCGC
>NZ_JBFAXR010000253.1:0-3862 GCF_040680895.1 Streptomyces sp. NPDC051940
GCCGAAGGGGCCGTGGGGGCTGCGGGACGGTGCTGGGGGTCGCTCACGCCCCCAGGCTAGCCGGGCCCCCGGGGACCGGCCCCGCCCGGCGCGCCGTACCGCGGCGGCCGGCCGGGCGGTTCAGAGCAGGCCGAAGAACGCCGCCAGGACGGCGAGGATGACGGCGGCGGCCAGGACGAGGCCCGCGCGGCGGAGCATGTCCTGGGCGTCGCGCAGCTCCTGGGGCGGTTCGTCGGTGGGGTCGGACCACAGCATGGTGTCGATGGTGCGGCCGGTGGCCCCGGGGGCGCCTGAGTACCCGTACTCAGGTCGACGCCGTTTCGGGCTCAGGCTCGCGCGCCGCGGGGCGCGCCGGCCGCGCGGCGGGCCGCCGCTGCCGTCTGCGGTGGACGAACCAGGTGACCGCGCCGCCCACCGCGGCCAGCAGGACGCCGGCCACCAGCCACGGCACGTACAGGAACCCGGCCGTGCCCTCGGCGCGGGGTTCGCCGTTCCGGTCCGAGACGGCGATGCGCACCTCGCCCCAGTCCAGCTGGGGGGAGCCGCGCCAGCGTTCGGTGAGCCGCACGCGCTCCCCGGGCAGCAGCTCGGCCGGCACCTTCTTCAGTTCGCGCTCCAGCAGCGTCCGCCCGAACAGGCCCTCGGCCTTCAGCGTCACCCGCGGCCGCAGGATGGTGTTGCCGCCGTTGACCAGGGTGTACTCGATGACCGCCAGGCTGTCGCCGGTGCCGGGCAGCAGCGGGCGGCTGTCGCGGATCGTCACGTCGTCCACGTGCAGGCCGGGGATGAGCGGCCCGTTGACGTGCAGATAGATCCGCGCGGCGACCGCGCGCTGCACGCCGACGCCCACGGCCCCGCTGCTCGCGTCCACGCGCTGGTCGAGGGCGACGATCGCGCCCGGATGGTCGCCGGGCGTCGCGTCGTTGGGGATGGACAGGGTGAACGGGACGGAGACCTTCTTGTGCGGGGGCAGGGTGATCTCGGTCTTCGGCAGCTCGACCCACTTGCCCGTGTAGCGGGGCTCGACGTCCTTCGTACGGACCGCGAAGCCGCCGTCGCGCGGGGTGTTGTAGGCGTCCGCGGCGTAGAGGGTGAAGGTCGTCGGTTCGTCGGAGAGGTTGGACAGGACGACGGTGTCCTTCAGGACGGTGCCGCGGTCCGCCTTCAGTACGAAGTACGGGCGCGGACCCGCGCCTTCGGGGGCGTACGGGAAGACGGACCAGCGGCCGTTGTCGGCCGCGTGGGCGGCGGGTGCGAGGGTGGCCAGCAGTCCCAGGAACAGCGCCGCGAGTACGGCGTACAAGGGCTTGCGCATCTGTGGATCCCCTGGTGGAGGTGGACGGGCGGGCGTGTCCGTACGGCACGCCCGTCCGCCGCGGTGCGGAACCGGTGCGGAAGGGGGCCCGAGAGGGCCGGGTCGGGGCCCGATCGGTGGATCAGGCCAGGGTGAGTGTCAGCAGTGCGCTGTAGTCGCCTGTCGGCGAGAACCGGGGTACGGACAGCGACAGACCGGCGTCCGCCGTGAACTCACCGCCGGTGACCGCGCCGCCGGGGGTGCCGGCGAGCGTGGCGCCCGCGCTGCCGATGGAGCCGGGTGAGCCGGCCGCACAGGTGCTGGGGCTGCCGGCCGCCGTCGCGCAGGACGGGGTCCAGCTGAGCGCCGAGCCGGGAATGCTCGCCGTGCCGGGTCCGTCGAAGTCGGTGACCGTCCCGGTCAGCGACCAGCCGACAGTGCCGCCGCGGTAGTCCTTCACGGTGACGCTGTTCAGCGCGCCGGTGGAGTTGCCGCCCTCGCCGAAGGGCACCGACGTCATCTCGACGGTGTCCCCGGACTGGGTCATCGACAGGGTGCCCGCCTGGACCGCCGTGTTCAGCTTCTGGCTGCCGGGCGGCGGCGGGGTGGTGTCGACGACGTCGTACGGCACGGGTCCGGCCGCGGTGGCCGGATCGTAGGCGGCTCCCTCGAACGCGATGATGCCGGTGGTGCTCAGCGCGTTGACGGTCAGCGAGGCGGAGAACGCCCCGCCGGCGTCGGCCGTGGCGGTGGTGACGTCACCGGTGGGGTTCTGGCCCGCGACACCCGCGATGGTGATCGCGGCGCCCGCGGTGAAGTTGGTGCCGTTCACCGTCACCGGTGCGCCCATGTTGCCGGACGCTGCGCTGAGCTGGATCGCGCGTACCGCCACGCCCGTCGCCGTGACGGTCTCGGAGACCGGGGCGGGCGGGGTGAGGACGGTGCACGGGGTGTCCAGCTCCAGGATGTAGCTGGTGTGGATGTTGTAGTCGCCGGGGCGCAGTTCGATGGCGCCCGGCTCGGTGACCGTGAAGGTGCCGGTCATCGTCATCTCCGGGAAGGGTGCCTTGCCGGGGATGGGCGGGTTGGACTTCGGCCCCGCCACGTTCACCGTGCCGCTCTGGGCGCCGGTGAGCACGACCTTGCCGGTCGGGGTCACGACGTCCGCGGGCAGCGCGATGTCGGTGGGGTTCGAGGCCGCGGCCTGCGTGATCTTGTACGTGACGGTGACCGTGTCGCCGACGTTCGGGGTGGTGTCACTCACCTCGACGACGGCGGTCGTCGGACCGTCGATCGGCGGCAGCCCCGCCACGGCGGGCGGAATGCAGTGCGCCGTGAACGTCACCGGCGTGGCGGCACTCGCGGGGCCCACGGCCCCGAGGGCGACTCCTAAAACCGCCGCGCCGACCAGAGCCACGGATCTGCGGCGCCGGCCGAATCTCTTGTTGTTCGTACCCATGTGCCCCCCTTGGGTCAGGGATCCGGCAACGCGGGGTTTTCGCAGATGCCGGTGGGGGCTCATTTGGGGATGAGCCCCCTGAGAAGTCAATGGGCACTCGAGCCAGTGTCTGATGGGCCGTCAAGTGATGGCATGGTCATCTGGCGATGCGTCAGATGTGCGGGGGTCGGCTGCGGGCGGCGCTCCGTGGGCTGTGCCCTCGGCTCCCCTTCGCGGGTGTGGGCCTGCGGCGGGCGTCCTCGGTGCGGTCGCGCTGCGCGGTGCGGTCCCGCGGGCGCCTGCGGCGCGCTTCGGCGCTGCGCGCCTCGTCCTCAAACGCCGGACGGGCTCGGAGGGGGGCCGGTCCCGCCGGAGAGGTCCAGTGCTGCTGGCGCCTGCGGCGCGGTTCGGCGCTGCGCGCCTCGTCCTCAAACGCCGGACGGGCTAGGGGGTGGTGCGGTCGTGCTGGGAGGCGTCGGTTGCGTCGGCTGACGCGCTTCGGGCTTCGCCCGAAGTCCTCAAACGCCGGACGGGCTGGAAAGGGAGCCGGTCACCCTGGACGGGACCCAGCACGCTGGACGGGGGCCCGGCACGCTGGAAAGGCCGCCCGTCACCCCGGAAGGGGCCCGTCACGTTGGAAAGGGCGCCTTTGCCGGCGGAGCGTAGCGGAGTCGGTCCACCCGTGCCGGATCACCATCGGCATCCCTCGGCGGAGCGCCAGCGGAGCCGTTCGCTTCGTAGCAGGCCGGCGGAGCGCAGCGGAGACGGCACCGCCCCACCGGGTCACCGCAGGCATCCCCCGGTGCAGCGCAGCGGAGCCGCCTCGCTTCGTACCGGTGGAGCGTCAGCGGAGCCGTTCGCTGGGCGGCGCCATGGCGACGGCCCCTCGCGCTCCGCCCGGCAAGGCCCCCTGGGGCCGCAGAATCGCTTCGATCCGCAACGACAAACGGCCACGAACACCCCCCAACCCCCAACCAGCACCCACCCCGCCAGGGCGAGCCCGCACCCCCAGGCGCCGGCGTCAGGTAAGACGACCCGTAACGGGTGGCGTGTGGGTGGGGGCAACCCCGCGCCGAAGGCGCGCCGCCCACCGCAGGGACGCCGCGAGATGGTCGTCGCCCTCGCCGTAC
>NZ_JBFAXR010000254.1:0-3844 GCF_040680895.1 Streptomyces sp. NPDC051940
CGCCAGGGTGTCGGCGAGCGCGGCGCGGGCGAGGGCGGCGGCCTCCTCGGGGGAGTAGGCGGGGGTCAGCCGGGTCTTGACGCGGCCGGGGCGGGCCCCGCGCTCCGCCCGGCAAGGCCCCTTGGGGCCGCAGAAACACTTCGATTTGCAACGACAACCGGCCACGAACAACCCGCCGCGCACATCGGCCACCGGCCCATCCCCCGCCTCAGAACCACTGGCCGACCACCGCTCCAGCCCGGGTAACCACCCCCTCCGGCGCGGCACCGCCATGCCGAAACGCCGACCGTAACGAGGCATCACCACAACGGTCCGCCCGCCATAGGTCCGAAACCCGAGGCCCGATGCGAACCCGGGACCCGGGGCCGGGCGCAGGGCTCGGGCCCAGGGCGCGGGCTCGGGCCCAGGGCCCGCCCCACGGCCCGAGCGCGGGTCTGGCTCCAGGTCCGGGTGCAGGCTCGGCCCCCCCGGCCGCAAGCCCAGGCGCCGGCGTCAGGTAAGGCACGCCGTAACGGGTGGTGTGTGGGTGGGGGCAACCCCGCGCCGAAGGCGCGGGCGGCGCCGTCCGCGGGCCGGCAACCGCCCGCCGCGCAGCGCGAGACGCCCCCGTCCGCAGAGCTAGACCCGCCCCACCAGCTCCCCCACCGCCGCCAGGAACCGTACAACGTGCTCGTCCGGCGTGCCCACCCCGAAGCTCACCCGGATCGCGTGCAGCGGACGCTCCCCCGAGGCCGACGCCGAGGCGGAGGCCGAGCCGTCCGACGACCCATCGCAGTCCGCCGGCTCATCGCCCTCCGCGCCGAGGAGCGTCCGCACGAGCGGGTGCGCGCAGAAGAGACCATCCCGAACCCCGATGCCGTACTCCGCGGAGAGCGCCTGCGCGAAGGCCGAGCTGTCCCAGCCCGCGACCGTGAACGAGAGGACCCCGACCCGGTCGGAGTCGTCCCCGAACAGGGAGAGCACCTGGACCGCGGGCAGCGCCGCGAGCCCGGAGCGCAGGCGGCCGAGGAGCGCCTCCTCACGGGCCAGCAGACGGTCGAAGCCCGCCTCCGTGAGGGCCTTGCACGCGGAGGCGATCGCGTACGCGCCGATCACGTTCGGCGATCCCGCCTCGTGCCGGGCCGCCGTGGTGTGCCACTCCACGGACACCCCGCCGGCCGGTCGCCGCGCCACCGTGCGCGAGGCGCCGCCGCCCGCCAGGTAGGGCTCCGCCGACTGCAGCCAGTCCGCCCGCCCCGCCAGCACACCGGAGCCGAAGGGCGCGTACAGCTTGTGGCCGGAGAAAGCCACCCAGTCGACGTCCAGCGACGTGAGGGACACCGGCCGGTGCGGGGCGAGCTGCGCCGCGTCGAGCACGATCCGCGCCCCGTGCCGGTGCGCGGCCGCGGCCAGTTCGCGGACCGGCCACACCTCGCCGGTGACGTTCGAGGCGCCGGTCACGCAGACCAGCGCGGGACCGTCGCCGCCGCGCGTGGCGAGGGCGGCCTCCAGGACGCCCACCGCCTCGCGGGGGGAACGGGGCGCGTCGAGGTACGTGACGGACACGTCGGAGCGGCGCTCCCAGGGGAGCAGCGCGGCGTGGTGCTCGGTCTCGAAGACGAACACCCGCGTGCCGGTGGGCAGCACCGCCGCGAGGAGGTTCAGGGAGTCGGTGGTGGACCGGGTGAAGACGACCTGGTCGTCCGCGCGGCAGCCGAGGAACTCCGCGACGGTCGCCCGGCTGGACTCGAAGAGCTCCGTGGACAGCTGGGAGAGGTAGCCCGCACCCCGGTGCACGCTGCCGTAGTACGGCGCGTACGCCGCCACGTCGTCCCACACCCGCTGCAGCGCGGGCGCGCTGGCGGCGTAGTCGAGCGCCGCGTACTCCAGCTCCCCGCCGGAGGCGACGGGCACGCGCACGTCCCGGCCGAGGACGGGGAGCGGGGCGGCGGCTGCGGAGAGGGCCGTACAGGCGGGGTCGGAGGTGGTGGCGGAGGCGGTCGGGGCAGCGGTGGGCACGGACATGGCGAGGTCTCCTCAGGGCAGGCCGGAGCGTGGCGGCGGTGAAGGTGAAAGCGCGCGTCGAAGACGCGGAAACCCCGAAAGGCGCGCGCGAAGCGCACCCGATACGGACCCGGAAGGCACGGAGGGCACGGACGCGAAGACGCCCGGACGCGAACGCGGGAGCGCACGGCCACGGCACGAAACACACACCGTGCGGGCGTACGCAGAAGCGGCCCGTC
Organism: Streptomyces sp. NPDC051940; assembly: GCF_040680895.1. Classification (NCBI taxonomy): domain Bacteria; kingdom Bacillati; phylum Actinomycetota; class Actinomycetes; order Kitasatosporales; family Streptomycetaceae; genus Streptomyces; species Streptomyces sp. NPDC051940. The sequence continues at coordinate 2,223 of NZ_JBFAXR010000254.1, forward strand.
GTCGGGGTGGGAGAAAGGGGCCGACCGGCCCTAGCGCATTCGCTTGCTCACGGAGCTCTCCCTCGACCACCAGGACCCCTGGCTTGCGAGGGGTCCGCGCTTGCCGCAGACCTCGCTGCCTGCGGCCTGGTCATCACCCGGGGCACCCCGCCACGGACGGAGGGTTGCCGGACAGCGGGCCGGGGCCTGAATCGCTGTCACTCGTGACCTGGTTCAGAAGTATGCCATGTGATCGTCCGCGCGCAACATGTCTGTCCGGATCGCGGAACGCCGGCGCGCGAAGCGGGGTGGCCGCCGGCCGGGGGCCGGCAACCACCCCGTGCCGATCAGGAGTTGCTGACCGCGACCCAGCGCTCCAGGGTGCGCTGCGCGGCCCCCGAGTCGATGGACTCCGCCGCCCGGGCCATCCCCGCTGCGAGCTGCTCGGCGAGCGGCGCGTCGGTGGGGTCCAGGGCGGCGAGGGCGGCGGCGGAGTTGAGCAGGACGGCGTCGCGGACGGGGCCGGTCTCGCCGGCCAGCAGCCGGCGGGCGACGTCCGCGTTGTACGACGCGTCGGCGCCGCGCAGGGCCTCGATGCCGACGAGCCGGATGCCGAGGTCGCGCGGGTCGAACGTCTGCTGCGTCACCGTGCCGTCGCGGACCACCCACACCTGGGAGGTGCCGGTGATGGTCAGCTCGTCGAGGCCGTCGTCGCCGCGGAAAACGAGGGCGGAGGAACCGCGTTCGGCGAGTACGCCGGCCATGATCGGGGCCATCCGGGCGTCGGCGACGCCGGTGGCCTGGGCGCGGACCCGGGCGGGGTTGGTGAGGGGGCCGAGGAAGTTGAAGGGCGTCGCGACACCCAGTTCCTTACGGGCCTGGGCGACGTGACGCAGGGAGGGGTGGAACTTCACCGCGAAGCAGAAGGTGATGCCCGCCTCCTCCGCGACCTCGACGACGCGGCCGGGGCCGAGTTCGAGGTTGACGCCGAGCTTCTCCAGTACGTCGGAGGCGCCGGACGCGGAGGACGCGGCGCGGTTGCCGTGCTTGACGACCTTGGCTCCGGTGCCGGCGACGACGATCGCGGACATCGTGGAGATGTTGACCGTACGGGCGCGGTCGCCGCCCGTGCCCACGATGTCGACGGTACGGCCGGGGACCTCGATCAGATTGGCGTGCTGGTACATCGTCCGGACCAGGCCGGCCATCTCGTCGACGGTCTCGCCCTTCGCGCGCAGGGCCACCGCGAAGCCAGCGATCTGGGCGTTCGTCGCCTCGCCGCGCATGATGCGGTCCATCGCCCAGGCGGTGTCGTCGGTGCTCAGGTCCTTCTTGGCGAGCAGGGCGCTCAGCACGTCGGGCCAGGTGCGGCCGCCTCCGGTCGGTGTGGCAGCGCTCATCGGGGTCCCTCCTGTGCGTGTGCGCCTGCGGCGCGGGCCTACGGGGTACGCGGTGCAGCCTATCGGCGCCCCACCACCCCGCGCGCCCTCCGCCCACCCTTCGGACCCCCCCGGTCCCCACCCCGCGTCCGGCACCGCCCCGCGCCCTGGGCGTGAGCGCGTCCCCGCGCACCGGACCGGTCGCCTCCCGCGTCCGGCGCCGCCCCGCGCCTTCGGCGCGGGTAAATGTCCCGCCCACCCACC
>NZ_JBFAXR010000255.1:0-3828 GCF_040680895.1 Streptomyces sp. NPDC051940
CCCCGCGCCGCCCCCGCCGCAGGTGTGCGCGCGGCGCGTGCCCCTCGGACCGCTCCGCCGCAGGCGCAAACGCAACGCCACCCGCGGTGCGGGCAGCCGGAGGCCCCCCACGTCGCCGTCTTGAGTCGGCGCGCGTTCGGGGACGGGCGGCCCGGCGGCGCCGGATGGGTACCCCAGGGGCGTACCCGGGGCTGGGCCGAGGCGCCGTGGAATACAACGCCGCAGGCGGGCGCTGTCCTTCACACAGGGCTCCGTGCAACGACGAGGCGACGGGCCCCCGTGTGCCAGGCAGTGTTCGTAGCGTTTGAGGAGGGCAGTCGGATGCAGGAGTCCGGAGAGCCGCGGCTGTCGACGTCCGTGCCGATGCGTACGTCGTGCGGCCGTCTGATCGCCATCCGGCGGATGCGACTGGGCCTGCCCGGACGCGGGGTCGCGCGGGTCACGCTGGACGTCGGCCCGGAGCGCGAGGGCGCCTCGCACGCCTGGGCCTCCCTGAGCCCGCACGAGGCCCGCGCGCTCGGCTGGGCGCTCATCGAGGCCGCCGAGGTCGCCGAGCACGAGGCCGCCGTCCTCCCGGGCGACACCGAGCCGCGCCGCTGACCCCCCGCACCTCGCAGGCGCCGGTCAGAGCACCGGCACCAGCACCACCGGGCAGAACGAGTGGTGCAGCAGCGCGTGCGCGACCGGCCCCAGCTGCAGCCCGTACGGACGCGCACCGCGGTGCACCGCCAGGACCACCACGTCCGCCTGCCGCGTAGCCTCGACCAGCACCGGCGCCGCGTCCCGGCACTCGTCCCGCACGGTCACCGGCAGATCCGGGTACGTACGGCGATAGGGCGCCACCGCCCGCCGGGGCACCATCCGGCCCGCCTCCCGCACCGCCGCGTCGGCGGCCGTCCGCGCGGCCGAACGGGCGCCGGCTCCCGCCGTGGCGCCCTTCACCGAGGGGGGATACTGCCACGCGTGCAGGGCACAGATCTCCGCCCCGTGACGCTCCGCCTCGGCGAACGCGTACGCGACCGCGTCGTCGTCCGCGCCCGACCGCACCGCGAGCAGCACCCTGCCCCGGGCTCTGAGCTCCGCTTCGCTCCGTTCGAGCCGAGGGGACTTCCGCCGAGGCTCCTCCGACTCCCCCCGCACCACCAGCAGCGGCATCCGCGCGTGCGCCGCGACCCGCCGGCCCACCGAACCGAGCAGCAGCCCCGCGAAGCCCCCGTGCCCCCGGTTGGCGACCACCGTGAGGGCCGCCTTGGCCCCCTGCTCCACCAGCGCGACCGCGGCGGGCTCCGCCGTGACCGTCGTGTGGACCGTCAGCCCGGGCGCCCGGTCGCCGGCCCGTTCCGCGGCGTCCTCCACCATGCCGCGCAGCCGCCGCCCCCACTCCGGTACGGAGCCGCACAGCAGCTCCAGCTCCGCGCCGCGGCTCAGGGCTTCGTCCACGGCGTACTCCAGCGCCCGTTCGGCGTGTCTTGAGCCGTCGTAACCCACCACCACACGGTTGAGCACGGGCCCCTCAGCCATCTGTGCCTCCATCGGAAACGCTTCCGGTCCGGAGCGTAGAGGGACCCCACGGCCCACTCGCATGGGCCAAGCGGCCCACTCGGCCCTGCCGGTGTTCCCGCGCCCCGCCTACGGTGGAGCCGGGAGGTGGCATCCGATGCCCACGCTGGACGAGAAGACCGTGACCTCGCTGGTCGCCGACGCGACGGCGGCGCCCTCCATGCACAACGCGCAGCCGTGGCGCTTCCGCTACGACGCGGACAGCCGCACGCTCGAGCTGCGCGCCGACCCGGAGCGGTCGCTGGTCAAGGAGGACCCCGACGACCGCGCCCTGCACCTCGGCTGCGGTGCGGCGCTGCTCAATCTGCGGGTGTCCGCCGCCCACTCCGGCTTCGAGCCCCGCGTGGAGCTGCTTCCCGACCCCCGGGATCCGCTGCTGCTGGCCCGGGTGACGCTGGGGACCGCTGTCGCCGGTACTCCGGACGCGATCGGGCTGCCGCCGCTGTACCTGGAGATCGCCCGGCGGCACACCAGCCGCCAGCCGTTCTCCGACCGGGAGGTGCCCGCCCCGGTCCGCACCGGGCTGAGCGAGGCCGCCGCGCTCGAAGGGGCGCGCCTGGCCTTCCCGCCGCCCTGGCACACCGACGCGCTGCTGTCGGTCATCGACGACGCGGAGCACCGGCACGAGGACGACGCCGAGCGCAGGGCCGAACAGCTGGGCTGGACGAGGACCGGCGAGGGCGGCACCGAGGGCATCCCCGACAGCGCGCTCGGCCCGAGCCGGCGTGGGGGGCGCGCCCCGGTACGCGGCTTCGCCGGGGAGCGGCTGGGCAGCGCCGACTACGAGAGCGAACCGCAGCTCGCCCTCCTCGGCACCGCCCACGACACGCCCGCCGACTGGCTGCGCGCCGGGCAGGCGCTGGAACGGGTGCTGCTGCTGGCCACGCGGCACGGGCTGGCCACGGCGCTGACCTCGGTGGCGCTGGAGTGGGAGGACCTGCGCTGGCTGGCGACCGATCCGGTGCGGCCGATGGGCCATGTGCAGATGGTGCTGCGGCTGGGGTACGGGCCCGCCGGTGCGGGGACGCCGCGGCGGCCCGTGGATGAGGTGCTCGAGGGGCTGTGAGGCGTAGGGGGCGCGGGAAGTCCGGATAGGGGCCGTTCAACCCTATCCGGAGGGGGACTTGGTGGGGTGTGCTGTCAGCACGCGCAAACCTCCCCGACCCCCCTCAGCGGAGGAGGCCCGAGATGCACCCTCCCGTCACAGCCGGCGTGGACGGCAGCGCAGCCAGCCTCGCCGCGGCCGTGTGGGCCGCCGAAGAGGCGGCCCTGCGCCGCACCCGGCTCCATCTGGTCGCCGCGCTGGGGGCCGCCCCAGACGTACGGACGCCGGTCGCCGAGCGCGCCGAGCGGACCTCGGTCGCCGGCCCGGCCGACCGGCGGCAGTGGGCGCGGCGGTCGCTGCGGCTGGCCGAGGACCGGGTGCGCACCCGGCGCCCCCGGCTGGAGATCACCTCGGAGATCGTGTCCGCGGCCCCCATGGACGCCCTGCTCGACGCGGGCGGCGACGCCCAGTTGCTGGCCCTCGGCAGTTACGGGCTGGGCAACGTCAGCGCCCGGACGCTCGGTTCGACCGGGCCCGCGCTCGCGGTCCGCGCCCCGTTCCCCGTGGCGCTGGTCCGTCAGGCGTACCAGGCGCCGCGGCGCGCGCCGGTGCTGCTCGGGCTCGACGCGCGGCGGCCCGCGGACGAGCTCATCGGCCAGGCGTTCGAGGAGGCGGCGGTCCGCGAGGTTCCGCTGCAGGTGGTCCACGCCTGGCAGCCGCCGGGCCCCGCCCAGGTGTACCCGGCGAACCTGCGCCCGCCCCGCGCGGAACAGCGTCTGGCGCGCCGCGCGGCGAAGCGCCTCCCGGAGGTGCTGGTGCCGTGGCGGGAGAAGTGGCCGGAGGTCCGCGTGATCGAGGACTTCACGGAGGAGAACGCCGCCCGCGCGGTGGCCTGCCGCTCGTCGATGGCCTGCCTGGTCGTCCTGGGCGTCCGCGCGCTCCTGGGCCCGGTGACCCACAGCACCCTCCAGCAGGCCCACTGCCCGGTCCTGCTGGTCCCCCACACGTGACCGCCTTCGGCGGGCCGCGAGATCAGACGGATTGCGGGGGCTTGGCCCCCGAACCCCCGCGGGGGAGCCGGGGTCGGGTGAGAGCGGCTGGTGCCGATCAGCGGCACCTGACCGCCTCCGGCGGGCCGCGAGATCAGACGGATTGCGGGGGCTTGGCCCCCGAACCCCCGCGGGGGAGCCGGGGTCGGGTGAGAGCGGCTGGTGCCGATCAGC
>NZ_JBFAXR010000256.1:0-3763 GCF_040680895.1 Streptomyces sp. NPDC051940
AAATGCCGGCGCCCGGCACCGTGTGCACCGCGTGCGCCTGAATCGCCCGAGCCTTCAGCGTCGTCGGGTAGTTCTTCCTCGCCGTCTTGAGCTTGCTCTTCGCGTCGTCGCGGTGCGAGCGGGCCGCCTTGTCCGCCGTGCGAGCCGCCCGACGGGCGGCCGACAGCGGGTTCTTGGACGCCTTCCGCGCCGCCGACCGCTGCGACCGAGCCGACGCCGCCGTCGACCGCGCGCTGTTGTGGGCGCGCTGTGCGTCCATGAGCGCCTTCAGGTTCTCCGGGGTCCGGAGCTTCGCCCGGCGGTCCGCCTCGGTGTCCCAACGGGCCGCGAGCGGCGCGAAGGTCGGCGTCATGCTGTCGAGCAGGTTCGTGATGGTTTCAGCCGACTTGATCCGTGCCGACTTGGTCGGCTCGCTGATCTTCGACCAGACTGCCTTGCTGTCCACGATGGATCCTTTCGCGAGGTGTCGTGGATAGGGCCGGGATCGCCGTCGCATGGTGATCTCGGCCCGCCCTATTTGGGTGGGTTGCTGCCTCGGTTGCGCTCGCGCCCCCGGTTGCACCCCCGCAACCGCGTGTGACCTGCGGGTTTCCAGGTTGCGGCGGTTTCCAGGAGGGGGGCCCTACGCGTGCGCGCGCGAGGGAGCCGTTTTCGATCTAGCTCCCGGCCGCCTTCTTGGCCCACGCTCGGGCCGTGTTCGGAGAGACCGCCGACAGTTCGTTGATGCGGCGGTAGGGGACCTCCATCCGCACCGCCTCTGCGATCAACGGACGCATCTCCCGGTCGATCTCTTCGAGCTGAGCCAGGAGCTTGATCCGCCTCTGTCCCAACGGCTTGAGTGCCGCCTCTGCGTCGGCCCTGAGTTCGGCCGGTGTCTTCTGCGTCATGTGTTGAGACTGACACACTCGCGCACCCTCAGCAAGTAGCTGAATCGGAATGGCTGAATCACGTTGCTCTTTTTGCGGTACAACTTTCCCTACGTCATCAAGGCGGCCCGCGAGCGGGCCGCGCGGCCCGGCCCCCGGCCCGGCCGACGCTCCTGTCTTCGCCCCGCTCCGGCCCGGCCGCCGACCGGCCCGCGCACCCGGGGGCGGCATCGCTGAGCGGTTTACATGGCGCGTGCTCTGCCGACTGCGGGCATCGCCGTTGTGCTCGCAGACAGGGCAGCGGGGAGGGGAGGGGGACTCGCGGCCCTACGCGGCCGTCTGAGCGCCTGTCAGCCTCCCGGACCGCCGTACCCCCGCCGTCGCGGTGCTGAGCCGCGTGAGGCGACCTTGCGGCCCGTCTCGGGGTTGCTGGGGAGCGGGCTGCTGCCGCGATGTGGCCGGGCGCCGTGGGGCAGTCGCGGGGACGCGACTGCGGTCGCCGTCCGTCGTGGCCGGTCATCCGGCTGCCCGGTCGTGGTGGGCAAGGTGCCGGCGCATCCGTCGCACCTCGACCTCGGCCACTATCCGGCGAGCCGCGGGCGGGCCGCCGTAGAGCGCGAGGGCGGGAGCCATGCCGACCGCCACCGCGGGCCACAGCCCGAGCAGCTCCCGCACGATCAGCGTTCCACCCACCAGGAGCAGAGCGGCCAGCACCGCCGCCAACGCCTGGTCATGGTCGTGTCCCTGGTGGCGCATCAGTCCTCCCCGTGATCACCAGGCGACCCACCGTAGTGATCAGGACCGACAGCCGATCAAGGCGTTTCCGGGTCCCGGGTGGCGCCCGGCGGGGGAGGCAGGAGCCGCCGACGCTGCCGCTGGGACTGCCCGGACGGGAGCGGAGCAGGCGGCCGGGCGAGCTGGAGCCGGGGATCGGCGAGCGGTAGCTGTGGCTGCTGCGGGCCGCTGGCCTGCGACGGAGTTTCGTTCCCACGATTCCCTGGGGTCCCCGGACTTTCGTTCCCACGAATCCGGCCCCGGCGCTGCTCGGCAGCGACCGCCTTCGCCACGGCCACGGCCACGGCCTGGTCCAGGCGCCGCTTCTCCCACGCCTTCTTCCGGCAGGTGGCCGAGCAGTACCGGGGTGGCCGCCCTGTTGAGGCCAGCTCGAACGACTCCTGACAGAACCCGCAGGCCCTCATGCGCATGGTCATGCCGGGGACCGTACGCGGCACGTCTCGTGGCGTGGCAAGCCGCGGGCACCTCTGGCACTTTCGCCGCCACACCTATGCATCACGACCGGAAGGGAGGCGCCGGCCGTTCGGCTGGCGCCTCCCTTCCGAGGAGGCTCAGCCAGTTACGCCCGGCGGCGGGTCGCGGCGAGTTCGAGCGTCCGCCGTTGGACCGCCCGTTCCCGCGCTTGCTCCTGGCGGGCCGTGGGGGGTGCGTACTCCCGCCAGATGTCGAGCGCTCGCGCGACGTTGATGAGCGTCGTCGGTGCGTCGTCCAGGCACAGGAACCCGGACCCGGACGCGAACTTCACGGCCGGACGCATCACCTTGCGGTACCGGGGCTTGCATTCGCCGGTCTCGTGGTCGATCAGTCGGGCGCCCCGCTGGACGCGCACTTCCCGGACCGCCTTCTTCCACCGGAAGCAGCCGACCACTTCCCCGGCCGCGTTGATGTAGGTCGGGTCGAAGTACCGCTCACGGGAGGAAAGCCGCCGCAGGACGCGGGCGGCCCGGTCGGCGTCGGCTGGAGCGACGTCAACGACACGGACCTCCCGCTTGAGCCCCTTGTAGCCCCAGAACCGGCCCGGTCCCTTGCCCGGCGCCCGCCAGGCTTCCGGCACCTTGTTCTGGTAGTCCTTCGCCATGAACGCGCCGTGCTTGGCGAAGTAGGCCGCCAGCTTGGCGGGCGTGTTGACGTGGCCTTCCTCCACCTCCGAGACGAACGCCCCGTGCTGGAGGTGCTTCGCCTTCTCCTCCGGGTCCGGGTGGTCCACGATGTCCGCCCACACGAGGGACAGCCACTGGTCATAGGGCAGGCCGTCCCCGACCGCGTCACGCCAGTAGGGCTTGCGCAAGCCCTTCTCCCCGGCTTCCTTCGCCGCCTTCCAGGCCGCGAGCTTGCCCTCGTACTCGAACCGCCGGGCCGTGCCCGCCAGGCCGTCCGGGCGCGGGTGCCACAGGTGGAAGTGGACCGCGCCACGGCGCTGGAATTCCTCCTTCCAGAGCCCGCAGAACGGGACGCCCCACGCCCGCTCGAACCGCACGTAGAACGTCTCCAGGTGCTTCTTTGCGGCGGCGCCGGTCGGCGCGACCCTCAGCCACTGGTCCGGGTAGGTCAGCGTCGTCATGACCGGGCCCTTCCTGCCCACGACCATCGGCGCGTAGTCCAGCTCACCCGTCGCGTGGAACAGCCGGGCACGGGAGCGTCGCGACCAGCCGGTGATCGGCGCCCGGGGATCGACCGGCGCCCGGTCCCCGACGTACTCGGCCCAGTACGAGCCGAGATCGTGCGCGTCCATCCGGGCCCGGCGCTCGGCCCGCTCGGCAGTCCGCTCAGCGCGGGCCAGATCCTTGTGCCCGACCGTGATGCACGCCGGACCCAGCGTGATGCGGAAGCGGGGACCTTCCTGCCCCCGCCAGTCCGGCAGCGCGGCCAGTGATCCGGCCGCCAACGACAGCCGGTCCAGGCTCGGGAAGCGAGCGCCGAACCAGTCTCCCGCATCTTGGCTTTGACCTGCGGTTTCTTCCGCCGCTCCAAATTCGCGTGGAGTTATGGCACATCTATCGAGAGCGGAAATGCCGGCGCCCGGCACCGTGTGCACCGCGTGCGCCTGAATCGCCCGAGCCTTCAGCGTCGTCGGGTAGTTCTTCCTCGCCGTCTTGAGCTTG
>NZ_JBFAXR010000257.1:0-3622 GCF_040680895.1 Streptomyces sp. NPDC051940
CGCCTTCTCCGCCAAGCGGCTGTACGAGACGGGCCTGCGGAAGGGGCCGTCCACCGGCAAGGGCCACTTCGCCTGGATCGCCGCCGAGGAGCTGACCGGCGAGGCCGTCGCCCGTGCCCTCGCCGAGGGGCCGTACGGCCGCTGCGTGTACGCCTGCGACAACGACGTGGTCGACCACCAGGTGGTGAACCTGGAGTACGAGGGCGGCGTGACCGCCTCCTTCACCCTGACCGCGTTCACCCCGATGGAGCAGCGGCACACCAGGATCTTCGGCACCCGGGGCCAGCTCACCGGCGACGGCCGCCATCTGGAGCTGTACGACTTCGCCACCGAGGAGCGCACCGCGATCGACACCCACGCCGAGGGCGCCTCCGCCGGCGAGGGCCACGGCGGCGGCGACCGCGGGCTCGTCGACGCGTTCGTCGCCGCGCACCACGAGGGCCGGCCGGAGCTGCTGCTGTCGGGGGCGGCCGAGAGCCGCGACTCCCACCGCGTGGTGTTCGCGGCGGAGGAGGCGCGGCTGACGGGGACGGTCGTCAGGCTTTGAATCCTCCCCCTCGTGGGCGAGGGGGATTCCTGGCTCAGGCTGCCTGCGGGAGCGGCGCTCCCGGAGGTCTTGCGCCCTCGGCACCAGCCGGGTTGAGACCAGCCCGGAGGAGTATCACGCGGGCGGAGTTCTTGTCCCTGGGGGACACGGCTCCGCACGCGGTGCAGTCCATGGTGGTGTGCGCGGGATGGACCAGGCGGATGTCCCGCCCGTGCTTGCGGCCCGTCCCGATCAGGGCCTGTCTGGTAGCGCCGATCGCGGCGTCGGCCGCCTTGCGGGCCATCGTGGTTTTGGCGAGGAACTTCGGCCGGAAGTCCTCCACCGCGATCACGTCATGGTCTCGGACCACGTGCTTGGCCCACTTGCGAGCGGTGTCGGTCCGCTGCCGGGCCACCTTCCGGTGCAGCTTCGCGGCCTGCCGCTTGGCCGTGCGGTAGCCCTTCGACGCGGCCTGACCCTTCGCGGGCTTCCTGCGGGCCATCATCCGCTGGTAGCGGGCCAGCTTCTGCGCGGCGCTCTTGCCGTGCCGCGGGTGCGGCAGATCGTGGGCGTCGGAGGTAGTGGTCGCGGTCTGTGCCACGCCCCAGTCCACGCCCAGCACCCGGCCCGTCGCGGGCAGCGGCTGGGCCTCGGTGGCGACGACGAACGAGGCGTACCAGTGCCCCACCGCGTCCCGGTACACCCGCACCGAGGACGGCACGGACGGCCCCGGGCGGTGTAGTTCAGCGTCGGATCGGCGTCGCGCTTCTTCTTGTGCCGGGGCATCCCGGCCCGCCGGCGCACCGGCAGCTTCGCCGTGGTGTCCTTGAGCGCCTTGGCGCGGGACGTGGCGAAGTCCCGGATGGTCTGCTGCTGCGGCACGCTCGGGCCCTCACGCAGCCACGGCGTCGCGGCGCGGGCCCCGGTCAGCATCTTGTCCAGCTGTGCCGGCCCGCACGTCAGCTTGTCGTCGGGGTGCGCGGTGTTGTGCTGGTGCACCTGACGGGACTTGGCCACGCATTCGTTCCACACCCACCGGCAGCGGTCCCACTCGGCCAGCAAGGCAGTGCGGGCACTCGACGACACACGAAGCCGGAAGGTGTACCGGGCACACCCGGAACCCTTCGCCGTCGCCACCGCAGCCATGCACCCGAACCTATCCGGGAGCACTGACAATCGACCCCGAACGATCTCCGACCTGGTGACCAGGGCAGCGGCGGTCAGGGCAGCGTCAGGATGTCCGCGCCGGTCTCCGTGACCACCAGCGTGTGCTCGAACTGCGCCGTACGCCTGCGGTCCTTGGTCACGACGGTCCAGCCGTCGTCCCACATGTCGTACTCGTGCGTGCCGAGCGTCAGCATCGGCTCGATGGTGAACGTCATCCCCGGGCGGATCACCGTCGTGTGGTGCGGGCTGTCGTAGTGCGGGATGATCAGCCCGCTGTGGAACGAGCTGTTGATGCCGTGCCCGGTGAAGTCCCGCACCACGCCGTAGCCGAAGCGCTTGGCGTACGACTCGATGACCCGGCCGATGATGTTGACCGCACGGCCCGGCTTCACGGCCTTGATCGCGCGGTTCAGCGCCTCCTGCGTGCGCTCGACCAGGAGCCTCGACTCCTCGTCGACGTCACCGCACAGGTACGTGGCGTTGTTGTCGCCGTGGACGCCGCCGATGTACGCCGTGACGTCCAGGTTCACGATGTCGCCGTCGCGCAGCACCGTCGAGTCGGGGATGCCGTGGCAGATGACCTCGTTGACGGAGGTGCACAGCGACTTCGGGAAGCCGCGGTAGCCCAGCGTCGACGGATACGCGCCGTGGTCGCAGAGGTACTCGTGCGCCACCCGGTCCAGCTCGTCCGTGGTGACACCGGGCGCGATGTGCTTGGCCGCCTCGGCCATGGCGCGCGCGGCGATCCCGCCCGCGATCCGCATCCGCTCGACCGTCTCGGCGTCCTGCACCTCCGCGCCCGTGTACGGCGCCGGCCCGGCCTTGCCCACGTACTCCGGGCGCGGGATCGACGGGGGGACGGGGCGGGTGGGGGACAGGGTCCCGGGGACGAGCAGCGACTGGCCAGACATGACAGCGAGTGTATCCGTGGCCGATGGGGCACGATGGCGGGCAGATGCTCTGCCCGCCCTGGATGACCTGTGGAGTGAGTGCCGTGGCGCTGTTCAAGAAGAAGACCGTCGGGAAACCGGGCGAGTGGTACTACTGCCTCGAGCACAAGAAGGTCGAGGAGGGCCCGGAGTGCCCGGCCAAGAACCGGCTCGGCCCGTACCCGACGCCGGAGGCCGCCGCGCACGCGATCGAGATCGCGGACGAGCGCAACGAGGAGTGGGACTCCGACGCGCGCTGGAAGGACGAGAAGGAATCCTGAGCGGTTCCGGCGAGGTCCGACACCTCGCCGGAGGCGCCCGGCTCAGGCGGCGGCCGCCGCCTCGCGCTTGGTCCGCAGGGCGACCGCGTGCTCGTTCGTCCTGGAGTCGTACGACATCAGCGTCGGCAGACACGTCGCCAGGAGTCCCACGGACACCACGCACAGCAGCCCGCCGGACCACACCGACGCGCGCACGCCCGTGACGGCGGCCGCGCCGCCGGAGCGGACCTGGCCCAGCTGCGGGCCCACGGTGTACGACAGCAGCTCGATGCCGGCCAGGCGGCCCCGCAGCTCGTCCGGGATCGTCTGGTTCCAGATCGCGCCCCGGAAGATGCCGCTGACCATGTCGAAGGACCCGCCCAGCGTCAGGAACAGCAACACGAGCCAGACGTTGTCCATCAGGCCCGCGGCCACCGTGCACGCGCCGAAGCCGGCCGCCGCCACGACCACCATCCGGCCGTGCCGGTGGATCCGCGAGGTCCAGCCGCTGGTGAGGCTCACCAGCATCGCGCCCGCGGGGAGCGCCGCGTACATCAGGCCCAGCGACCACGGCGCGTCCAGCTCGTCCGCGAGGAACGGGAAGACCGCCAGGCAGAAGGCGAAGAACATCGCCGACAGGTCGATGGCGTACGTCCCGAGCAGCTCCTTGCGGCTCCAGGCGTAGCGCGCGCCCTCCGCGATCGCGGCGAGGGACGGCTTCGCCGCCTCGTGCGCCGCGG
>NZ_JBFAXR010000258.1:0-3557 GCF_040680895.1 Streptomyces sp. NPDC051940
CCGGTCCCGCTGGAAGCCGCGGCTCCCGCTGGCGCCTGCGGCGCGGTTCGGCGCTTCGCGCCTCAGTCCTCAAACGCCGGACGGGCTATGAGGGGTACCGCATCGCCGGGCAGCGCGGTGAACGGCAACGGGGCGGAGCGGCACCAGGGTGGAACGGCGCCAGGGCGGAACGGCTGGGGCGGCCGGAGGCGCAATGCTGCGGGCAGGCGTGCCGCAGGGCGGCACGGGTGGGCGCAGCGGCACCGCAGCCATCGGAGGGGAACCGGACCACAGTCGACGCCCACCGCAGGCGTGAGCGGGCGACCAGGCGACCAGGGGCGCGGAGCGCGCAGCCCGCCGCAGGCGCGACCGGGCGACCCCAGGACGTGCAGCCCGCCGCAGGCGGAGAGGCGAAGGGGGCCCGAAACGCGGCGGCGCACCGTACGGTGAGAGGTATGACGAGCATCGGCGGTGCGGAGATGGTCGACTGGAACCTCGCGGTGGCGACCGCGACACGGCTCGTACGACCGGGCCCGGAGGTGAGCCGCGACGAGGCCCGAACGATCGTCGCAGAGCTCCGTACGCACGCGAAGTCCTCCGAGGAACACGTCAGAGGCTTCACCAGGATGTTCGGCGACGGCGCCCCGGAGCTCCACGACACCCCCGTCCTGGTGGTGGACCGCCCCGGCTGGGTGCGCGCGAACGTCGCGGGCTTCCGCGCCGTCCTGTCCCCCCTGATGGACAAGATGCAGGAGCGCCGCTCGAACATCCCCGGCGGCGCGGTCCTGGGCGCCGTGGGCGGCAAGGTCACCGGCGTCGAGCTGGGGATGCTGCTGTCGTTCCTGGCCTCCCGGGTCCTCGGCCAGTACGAGACGTTCGCCCCCGCCACCCGCGACCTGCCCACGGGCGACGCACGCGGCGCGGGCCGCCTCCTCCTCGTGGCCCCCAACATCGTGCACGTGGAGCGCGAGCTCGACGTACAGCCGCACGACTTCCGCCTCTGGGTGTGCCTGCACGAGGAGACGCACCGCACCCAGTTCACCGCTGTGCCCTGGCTGCGGGACCATATGGAGAGCGAGATCCAGTCGTTCCTCTCCGAGACCGAGGTCGACCCCTCCACCCTGCTGGAGCGCTTCCGCGAGGCCGCGCAGTCGCTGTCCGGCGGGCGGGCGCCGGAGGACGCGGAGGACGGCGAGACGCGTTCGCTGGTCGAGATCGTGCAGACGCCCGCGCAGCGGGAGATCCTCGGCCGGCTCACCGCGGTGATGTCGCTGCTGGAGGGCCACGCCGACTTCGTGATGGACGGCGTCGGACCGGCCGTCGTGCCGTCCGTCGCCGAGATTAGGGAGAAGTTCCAGCAGCGCCGCGCCAAGGGCGCCGGCCGCCTCGACCAGGCGCTGCGCAAGCTGCTCGGACTGGACGCGAAGCTGCGGCAGTACAAGGACGGCGAGAAGTTCGTCCGGCACGTGGTGGAGAACGTGGGCATGGACGGCTTCAACAGAGTGTGGACATCACCGAACACCCTCCCCACCAAGGCGGAGATCGGCAAACCGGCGGACTGGATCGCGCGGGTGCACGGAAAGGCCGTGGACTGACGTTCACACCCCCGTCCTAGGCTGGGCGGGGGCATCGGTTCACCCGTCCGAGGGAGCGTGCGGCAGGTCGCCCGCATGCCATGCTCGGGTGTCGGCTCTTCTCTGTCACCATTGAGACACGCTCAGTGACTGAGGCTCATCGGTCGGCTCGACCTCTTGTGAAAGAAGTGAAAGCCATGGGTCCCCATCCAGCGGTCGCCGCGATACGTCTGGCCGTTCGCCGCGCACTCCATGACGTACTCACCGAGCACACCAAGACCCCGTACGCCGGTGACGCCCCCCTCGTGCTCGTCGCCTGCTCCGGCGGCGCCGACTCCATGGCGCTCGCCTCCGCCCTCGCCTTCGAGGCCCCCCGCCGTGGTGTCCGTGCCGGCGGCATCACCGTCGACCACGCCCTGCAGGAGGGCTCCGACCGCCGCGCCGCCGAGGTCGTCGAGCGGCTCACCGCGCTGGGCATCGACCCCGTCGAGTCCGTACGCGTGACGATCGGCCGGGCGGGTGGCCCCGAGGCCGCGGCCCGCGACGCCCGCTACGCCGCGCTGGACGAGGCCGCCGAGCGGCTGGGTGCCGCCGCGGTCCTGCTCGGGCACACCCGCGACGACCAGGCCGAAACGGTGCTGCTGGGCCTCGCCCGCGGCTCCGGCACGCGGTCGCTGTCCGGGATGGCGGCCGCCTCCGGCCGCGGCGGGCGCTACCGGCGGCCGTTCCTGGAGATCGACCGGCAGGTGGCCCGTAAGGCGTGCATGGTGCAGTCGCTGCCCGTCTGGGACGACCCGCACAACGTCGACCCCGCCTACACCCGCTCCCGGGTGCGGCACGAGGCGCTGCCCATCCTGGAGAAGGCCCTCGGCAAGGGCGTCGTCGAGGCCCTCGCCCGTACGGCGCAGCTCTCCCGCGACGACGCGGACGCGCTCGACGCGTGGGCCGCGGGCGCGGACCCCACCGTGCGCGACGCGGACGGGCGGCTCGAGGTCGCCAAGCTGTACGCGCTGCCCGCCGCCGTACGACGGCGGATCCTGCGGTCGTCGCTGCTCGCGGCCGGTTCGCCGGCGGGGTCGCTGTTCGCCCGGCACATCGAAGAGGTGGACAGACTGATCACCGGATGGCGCGGTCAGGGCGCCATCAACCTGCCCGGGCGCGTCGAGGCGCGGCGGCAGGATGGCAGACTGGTCATCCAGCAGCGTTCTGCTGAACGACCGCGTTGAAAGCGTAGACAGGGATCAGCCGGGTGGACCAGAAGGACATGGGAGCCGACCTGCAGTCGGTGCTCATCACCAAGGAAGAGATCGACTCGAAGCTGGCGGAGCTGGCGGCGAAGATCGACGCGGAGTACGCGGGCAAGGATCTGCTCCTCGTCGGGGTGCTGAAGGGCGCCGTGATGGTGATGGCGGACCTCGCCCGGGCGCTGTCCACCCCGGTCACCATGGACTGGATGGCCGTGTCGTCGTACGGCGCGGGCACGCAGTCCTCCGGTGTCGTGCGGATCCTGAAGGACCTCGACACGGACATCAAGGGCAAGCACGTCCTGATCGTCGAGGACATCATCGACTCCGGGCTCACGCTGTCGTGGCTGCTGTCGAACCTCGGGTCGCGGGAGCCGGAGTCGCTCAAGGTGTGCACGTTGCTGCGCAAGCCTGATGCGGCGAAGGTCGCGATCGACGTGGAGTGGGTGGGCTTCGACATCCCGAACGAGTTCGTGATCGGTTACGGGCTCGACTACGCGGAGAAGTACCGCAACCTTCCGTTCGTCGGCACGCTCGCGCCTCACGTCTACGGCGGCTGACCCACCCCTTGCGGGGGCTGCCGCCCCCGTACCCCCGCGGTCCTCTGGTGCGGGTCACGCTGGAAGCGTGCAGTGCCGCTGCGCCTGCGGCGCGCTTCGGCGCTTCGCGCCTCGTCCTCAAACGCCGGACGGGCTGGGGTGGGGTGCCGGTCCCGCTGGAAGCCGCGGCTCCCGCTGGCGCCTGCGGCGCGGTTCGGCGC
>NZ_JBFAXR010000259.1:0-3528 GCF_040680895.1 Streptomyces sp. NPDC051940
GGCCCGTCCCCGGCCCACCCCGCCACCGGCCAGCCTCTTACGTCGCCGCCCGGCCCCGCAACACGCAGCCAGCCCCGGGCCGAAGGCCCGACCCGCGCGCCAGCGCGGGTGCCCACCCACGCCCCAGGCGCCCGGCAGCGCAACCGTCACTACAGCGAAACCCGGTCCGCCCCACCCCCACCACCAACGCCCGGCGGCGCACACCGTCACCACAGCGAGACCCATCCGCCCACCCCCCGCCACCGCACCCACCCCCGCCAGGTGTCGCCGCCCCCATACCGGAGCACTCGGCCAGCACAGAGCAGGCCAGGCCATCCCCGGGCCCCCGCGAGGCGCAGAGAGGCGTGAGGCATGCGAGGTGGACCGCGCGGCGTACCCCCGCACTCCCGACTCCCGGTGCGCCTCCGCCGCCGCATCCCCATGTACGGCCTCGCGCAGCGCAGCCACCCCCCGAAGCGCGACCCCGCGCAGCGGCCCCGCCCCCCGCAGCGCAACCACACCCCGAAGCACGCCCCCGCGCCGCACCGCATCCGCCTCGTAGACGTTCTCCGCCACCACGCGCGTCGCCTCGTCCGCCACCGTGTGAGTGCTTCCTCGCACGCCAAGTACGGTATGCAGGTGAGACCAGGCGAGGATGAACCAGCGCGGCCGCCCGGGGGGCGGCTGCGGAAGGCGCGGGCGTTGTACCGGCATCTGCCGAAGCGGACGGTCGCCTGGCTGCTGCTGAAGGACACCGTCGAGTCCTGCATGAAGTACCGGATCGTCGGGCTCGCCGCGGAGGCCGCGTTCTTCTCGCTGCTCTCGCTGCCCCCGCTGCTGCTGGGCCTCCTCGGGCTGCTGGGCTACTTCTCCTTCATCGACATGGAGCAGATCCGCGACAACATCCTCGAGGCCTCCGAACGCGTCCTCACCGACGAGGGCGTCGACCAGCTGGTGCGTCCCCTCCTCGACGACGTCATCAAGGGCGGGCGGCCCGACGTCATCTCCCTCGGCTTCGCCTTCGCGCTGTGGTCGGGGTCGCGGGCCGTGAACGTCTTCATCGACACCATCACCGTGATGTACGGGCTGGACGGGCATCGCGGGATCGTGAAGACGCGGCTCCTTGCCTTCCTGCTCTACCTGGTCGCCCTCGTAATCGGGGTGGTGGCCCTGCCGCTGATGGTCATAGGGCCGGACGCCGTGGTCGAGCTGGTGCCGCACAGCGCGGAGGCGGTGCGGATGCTGTACTGGCCCGCCGTGATCGTGCTGTCCATCGTCTTCCTCACGACCCTGTACCACGCCGCCGTCCCCGTCCGCTCACCCTGGCGCGAGGACATCCCGGGCGCCCTGATCGCGTTGGGCATGTGGCTGCTCTGCAGCCTGGCGCTGCGCGTCTATCTGACCAACACCATCGAGGGGCGGGCCACCATCTACGGCTCCGTGGCCGCCCCCGTCGCCGTCCTGCTGTGGATCGGCGTGTCGGCCTTCGCCGTGCTCGTGGGGGCCGCCGTGAACGCCGCGTTCGACCGGGTGTGGCCGTCCGTCGCCACCGAGACCGGCCGTGCGGAGTCCGCGCGGGCCCGTGAGCGGGCGGCGGCCCGGATCGTCGCGGCGGCCGCCGCGGAGCGGCTGGAACGGGAGCGCGGGCTGGACGGCGACACCTCGGAGGAGGAGTGGGCGGCCGGTCAGGAGGAGGACTGGGAGGCGGAGGCCGCGGACGAGGCGGCAGGCGCCGGCAGCCGGCCAGCTGCCGAGCGTCCCGCCGACACGGACCGCGAGGCCCGGCGGCCTTAATCGGACGCCCCCCGCACCCGCGAGCGGGACGCACCCGCAGCCACAAGCGCCCCCGCAGGCGCGCATGACAAGCCGCAAGCCCTTGTCCACCACCCGCGCGCCCCCGGTGGGAACCGCTCCCCCCAACCCGACGTCTTCGCCCTCGCCAATCATGCGGCAGCACGTCTGGGGGGACGAATGACCAGCTCGAACGCATCTTCTGAAGAACGATCCCGACCATCCCTCGGAGCACGGAGACTGCGCTTACCCGTCCTGGGCGTGGTCTTCATCCTGATGTTCGGTCTGCTGGCGGCCGGCTGCCCGAAGTCCAAGGTGCCCGTTCGGGCGCTCGCCCGCGGCGCCGTCAGCGCGCATCCCTTC
Source organism: Streptomyces sp. NPDC051940 (assembly GCF_040680895.1). NCBI lineage: Bacteria > Bacillati > Actinomycetota > Actinomycetes > Kitasatosporales > Streptomycetaceae > Streptomyces > Streptomyces sp. NPDC051940. The sequence goes on from NZ_JBFAXR010000259.1 coordinate 2,134, forward strand.
TTCCGCTCCGCCGCCCTGGCGGTGGACGTCCTCAGCACCGTCTCCGCCCTCAGCGGCGGCGACCGGTCCGGCGGCACACCCGGGCTGTACGGCGGCACCAACAAGAAGGCGAGCTGCGACAAGGGGCAGCTCGTTTCCTTCCTGAAGAAGAACGCGGACAAGGCCAGGGAGTGGGCCGAGGTCCGGGGCATCAAGACGAAGGACATCGAGAGGTACGTCAAGCGCCTCACGCCCGTCCTGCTGCGCAACGACACGCTGGTCAAGAACTTCGACTACGACCCGAAGAAGAGGAAGCGCACCTCCTTCTACGCCCTGCTGGAGGCCGGCGTCGCCGTGATGATCGACGCGTACGGCGTACCCGTCGTGCAGTGCCGGTGCGGCAATCCGCTGCAGGAGTACGACAAGTCGCGCACGGAGATCGACGTCGAGTTCGAGGGCAAGGACAACAAGAGCAGCAAGAAGTGGAAGGGGTACGACAAGAAGAAGGCCCTCAAGGTGGAGAAGGCGGAGACGAAGCTCGACGTCGTCCTTCTCGGCGAGCAGACGGAGGCCGGTTCCGGGCTGGAGCGGCCAGTGGGTACGTCGGGCAGCCAGGACGAGACACTGGACGTCGACCCGGCCGCCGAGGAGCCCGCCGAGGTCCCGGACGTCCTCGGCAAACCGGGCGGTGAGGCAGCGGACGCGCTGAAGGAGGCCGGGTTCCAGGTCGAGACGGTCGTCGAGGCCGAGGGGGAGATCCCGGACGCCGAGCCGGGCAGCGTCACCGCGCAGGATCCGCAGGCCGGCACGATCGGCATCAAGGGTATGCAGGTCACCCTCCGCGTCGCGCCGGGAGGCGACGACACAGTCGGCGGTGCGTCCGCCGACTGCGCGGAGGTCGGCCGCGACTTCACGTCGTACGACCGCGTCGGGCCGGGCTCGAGCGGCGATCTCGTCAGGGCCGCGCAGTGCCTGCTGATCGACGCGGGCCACGATCCGGGACCGGTGGACGGCGACTACGGCGAGGCGACCGGGAACGCGGTCACCGCCCTGCAGTCCGAGCGCGGGCTGGAGACGCCGGGCTCGGTCGGTCCGGCGACCTGGACTGTGCTGCTGTCCGCCGGCGACACGCCGGAGCTGCGGTCGGGCTCCGAGGGCGAGGCGGTCGTCCGCCTGCAGCGGGCGCTGACGGCGGCGCTGGGGCGGACGGTCACCATTGACGGCCAGTTCGGCCCGGAGACCGAGGAGGCCGTGATCGCGTACCAGTCGGATCGCGGGCTCGCCGCCGACGGCGTGGTCGGTCCGCAGACGTGGTCGGCGCTGCAGTCGGGCGCCTGACGTGAAGTCCTGCATGATCACGCGGGCGGGCGTGAACTGGATCTCCTGGCTGGGCTGCGCCTGGGAGTCCCAGCCGCC
>NZ_JBFAXR010000260.1:0-3475 GCF_040680895.1 Streptomyces sp. NPDC051940
CGGGCACCAACACCCACGCCCACGCCGCCCCCAGCCGTCCCTCCAGCACGAAGGCCCCCGCTCACGTGCTGCTCGCCCCCGCGCTGATCACCTTCGCCCTGTTCAAGGCGTACCCGATCATCGCCTCGCTGCGGCTGTCGCTGACGACCGGCTCGGGAGCCGCGACCCGGAGCGCGGGCGCGGACAACTACGAACGGCTGCTGCACGACCCCCTGTTCTGGACGGCGTTGAAGAACACCGGCCTGATCCTCGCCGTACAGGTGCCGGTGATGCTGGGCCTGGCGCTGCTGCTGGCGCTCGGCCTGAACTCCGTCCTCGTACGCTGGCGGGCCGTGTGGCGGCTCGGGGTGTTCATGCCGGCCGTCACCGGTCTGGTCGCCACGGGCGTGATGTTCGCCTATCTCCTCAACACCGACCAGGGCGCCCTGAACTGGGCGCTCGGCGGTCTCGGGCTGCCGAAGATCGACTGGCTGGGCAGCCCCTTCTGGGCCCGGATGGCCGTCGTGCTCGTCCTGACCTGGCACTACACCGGCTACAACGCCGTGATCTACCTGGCCGGACTGCAGGGCATCCCGAAGGAGCTGTACGAGGCGGCCATGGTCGACGGGGCGGGCCCGGTCCGCCGGTTCCGGTCCGTCACGGTTCCGGCGCTGCGGCCGATCCTGCTGTTCACCGTGGTGCTGTCCACCATCGGGACGCTGCAGCTCTTCGACGAGCCGTACGTCCTCACCCACGGCGGCCCGGACAACGCCACCCTCACCGTCTCGATGTACCTGTACGAGAACGGCTTCCGCTACTTCGACTTCGGCTACGCCTCCGCCATCGCCTACGCGCTCACCCTGATCGTCGTGGTGTTCGGCGCCGTCCAGATGCGGCTGATGGGAGAACGCGAATGACCCGGCCCACACCCCTGCGCGGCCTCCCGCTGACCCTGCTGCTGGCAGCACTCACCGGCCTGTCCGTGGCCCCCTTCTACTGGCTGATCGTCTCGGCCACCCAGCAGGACTCCGACATCTTCGCCTGGCCGCCCAAGCTCGTACCGGCCGGCCATCTCGGCGAGAACCTCAGCGATCTGCAGGCGAAGGTCGGCCTGCTGCGCGTCCTCGGCAACTCCCTGGCCATCGCCGGACTGCAGACACTCGGCGCACTGGTCGTCGCGCTGCTGGCCGGGTACGCCTTCGCCAAGTTCCGCTTCCGGGGGCGCACGGTGCTCTTCGGGGTGCTGCTGTCGACGCTGGTGGTGCCCGACCAGGTGATGCTCGTACCGCTGTTCCAGATGATGATGGACTTCCGGCTGATGGACAGCTACCAGGCCGTCGTCCTGCCCGGCCTGTGCGTCCCGTTCGCGATCTTCCTGATGCGCCAGGCGCTCAGCGGGATGCCCGACGAACTCCTCGACGCCGCGCGCGTCGACGGGGCCGGGGAGCTGCGGGTGATCTTCTCCGTGGTGGTCCCGGTGATGCGGCCGGTGCTGGCGGCGCTGGGCGTGTTCCTCTTCCTGGGCTCGTGGAACCAGTTCGTCTGGCCGCTCATCGCGCTGCGCAGCCCCGAGATGCACACCCTGCCCGTGGCGCTGGCGACGCTGCACGGCCAGGAGTCCAACACCGACTACGGGGCGATCCTCGCCGGTACGGCCGTGTCGGCCCTGCCGATGATGGTGCTGTTCCTGGTCCTGCAACGACAGTTCATCTCCGGCCTGCTGGCCGGAGCCACGAAGGGATGATCCACGTACATGGAACAGGTCTGGGAACCCCATGCCCCCGCGGCGGCGGCCGGCCGGCCGCTGCCCGTCACGGCGGGCGGTCTGGAACTGCTCGTCACCGGGCGGCCGGTGCGGCGCCGGGAGAGCGGCGGCGTGCTGGAGGTCACCGTCGCCGGCGATGACGACGTGCGGGTCGAATGGCGCGTGCCGTGCGTCGACGCGACCGCGTTCTGGACGCCGGACATCCGCAGCACCGGACGGCTGCCCGCCGCCTGGTCGGCCCCCGCGCGGGTGAGCCTGTCGCGCGGCGCTCCGGTCGCCGCCCTCATCGGCACCGGCGACACGGGGCTGTGCGTCTTCGCCGCGGACCGGACCGACGCGCTGGTCGGGGCCGGGGTGGTGGAGGAGAGCGGGGAGTTCCGCTGCTGGATACAGGCGTCGCGGGAGCTGACCGTACGGATCGACATCTCCCGCCGCCCGTACGCGCACTGCCTCGCCGAGGTCGCCGACTGGTGGCTCGGCGACCGGACCGTCAGGGTGCCGGCGGCCGCGCGGCGCCCGGCGTACTCGACGTGGTACGCGATGCACCAGGACGTCTCCCCCGCGGCGGTCGAGAAGCAGGCCGCGCTCGGCAAGGAGCTGGGCCTCGACACGGTCATCGTGGACGACGGGTGGATGACGGGCGACCGCGCCCGCGGCTACGGCCACTGCGGTGACTGGGAGCCGGTGTCGCTGCCGGACACGGCCGCGCACGTGCGGCGCGTCCACGAGCTGGGCGTGGCGTATCTGCTGTGGTTCTCCCTGCCGTTCGTCGGGCGGGAGAGTTCGGTCTGGGACACCTTCCAGGAGTACGCGCTGACCCGGGCCGACCATCTGGACGCGATCGTCGTGGACCCCCGGTACCCGGTGGTGCGCGCCCATCTCGCCGGCCGGCTGGCGCGCGCCGTCGAGGAGTGGGGGATGGACGGGCTGAAGATCGACTTCGTGGACTGGTTCGGCGTCGAGGACCCGCCCGAGCCGGGCCCGGAGGCCGACTGCGCCACGGTGTCCGAGGGCGTCGAACGGCTGCTGGCCCAGATCCACGGGCGGATCACGGCGGCCGACCCCGAGGCCATGGTGGAGCACCGCCAGCCCTATGTGAGTCCCGGGCTGTGGCCGTACACGAGCATGATCCGCGCCGCCGACTGCCCGCTCAGCCCGGCCGAGAACCGGCAGCGCACCGTCGACGTCCGGCTGGTCGCCGGGCCGGTGGCGGTCCACTCCGACATGCTGATGTGGCATCCCTCGGAGACGCCGGAGCAGATCGCCGTCCACCTGATCAACGTGCTCTTCTCGGTGCCGCAGATCTCCGTCGACCTCGCGGCCCAGTCGCCCGGACAGCGGGAGGCGCTCGCGTTCTGGCTCGGCGTCTTCCGCGAGCGGGCCGACGCGCTCCAGCTCGGCGCGCTGCGGCCGGCCCGCGTCGATCTCGGCTACCCGATGATCACGGCGGACGGTGGCGATACGGTGGTGGTCGCCCGGTACGCACCGCTGCCGGTCGCGACGGACGGCACGTGGCGCGAGCTGCTGGTGGCGAACGCCGACGCCGACGAGGCGGTCCGGCTCACCGGCGGCTCCGGTACGGCCGGGGTGGCCGTCCGGGACGCCCGCGGACGCGTGGTACACCGGGGCACGGCCGACCTGACCGGTGCCGAGGTCGCCGTACCGCGCGGTGGGCTGCTGACGCTGACGCGGACGGCACGGCCCTGACCCGGCGCGCTCCCCGGGCCCGGG
>NZ_JBFAXR010000261.1:0-3297 GCF_040680895.1 Streptomyces sp. NPDC051940
CCTTGGGGCGGCCCTAACCCGGGGGCGGGCCCGGTGCCCCCGGCCCGCACCGGGGGCGGGAGCGTTGAGCCCGCCCCCCCGGGTGGTCCGTACGGCGCCCCCGGCCCTGCAGCGGGTGGACGGGCCGGGCGCGCCGTACGCGTCGGTTACTGCAGGCCCGCGGCCTTGCAGGCGGCGGCGTAGTCCGCGGTGCAGATCTGCTCGACGGTCCAGAAGCCGTCCGCGACGACCGTGTCCTTGATGTTGTCCTTGGTGACCAGGACGGGCGTCAGCAGGTTGGACGGGACCTTGTCGCCGGAGCCGGAGACCTTCTCCTGGGTGGCGACGGAGGAGATGTCCTTGCCGTTCAGCAGGTCGACGGCCATCTGCGCGGCGGCCTCGGCCTCGGGCTTGATCGCCTTGTAGACGGTGTAGGACTGGGTGCCCGCCACGATGCGCTGGATGGCGTCGAGCTGGGCGTCCTGGCCGCCGAGGGGCAGGTCGGAGATGCCGGCCGTCTTCATGGAGGCGGCGATACCGGCGGCCATGCCGTCGTTCGCGGAGTAGAAGCCGGCGATGTTCTTGGCGCCGAGCTGGTTGATCGCGGCGGTCGCCTTCTGCGCGGCGACGTCCGGCTTCCAGAGGCCGGACTGGTCGTAGGCGATGTTGACCTTGCCCTTGACCGCGTCCTGGAAGCCCTTCTTGAAGTCCGCGGCGTTCGGGTCGGCCGAGTCGCCGTCAATCTCGACGATCTTGGCGTCCGGGGTGGCCTTGTCGCCGAGGGCGTTCAGCAGGCCCTCGCCCTGGAGCTGGCCGACCTTGTAGTTGTCGAAGGAGACGTAGGCCGAGACCGGGCCCTGGGCGAGGCGGTCGTACGCGATGACCTTGATGCCCTTGTCGACGGCGGCCTGGACGGACGCCTTGATCTGGGCGGAGTCCTGCGCGTCCAGCACCAGGACCTTGACGCCCTTGTTGATCATCGTCTGGACCTGCTGGGCCTGCGTCTGCGGGCTGCTGTTCGCGTTCGCGTACTCGACCTTGATGCTGGGGTCGAGCTCCTTGACCTTGGCCACGAAGAGCGGCTTGTCCTGGCTCTCGTAGCGCGTGGTCTGGGTCTCCGGGAGCAGCAGACCGATGGTCTTGCTGCCCGAGCCCGAGCCGGCCGTCGTCTCGTCGCTGCCGCCGTCGTCGCCCGCCTTGCCACAGGCCGCGGCAGTGAGAACCAGCGAAACAGCTGCGGCACCGACGATGACGCGACGCACCGTTGCGTTCATAAGGGGAAACCTCCCTGACGAGGCCGCGTCGTTGCGGCCGAGGTGAAGAGAAGTCAACTCGGCCGGAACCTTGACGTCAAGAAGTAAATGTTTAACGAGATGGCAACGGCGTCGTTCGTTCTCTAGGTGAATGCAGGCACACGCGAGGGGACAATACCATCCAGAACGGACGTATCGCCCATCTCGCTGAGCACCAGCGCGAGCGCTCCGAGCACCTCCGCGCGGCTGCCGAGCGCGCCGCCCGCGAGCGTCAGCTGCCGTGCGGCGCTTGGGATCGCGTACCGCGCGACGGACTCCCGGATGGGATCCAGGACGAGATCGCCGGCCTCCGCGAGGTCGCCGCCGAGGACGACCCGGCTGGGGTTCAGCAGGTTGCAAAGGGAGGCCACGCCGGAGCCGATGTGACGTCCGACATCCCCCACCACGCGGCGGCAGCCGGGGTCTCCCTCGCGCGCGAGCCGGACCATGCGTTCAACAGTCAGATCCGGGCCGTGGCTGGCTTCGAGGAGCGGGAGGACGTAACGGCCCGCGGTGAAGGTCTCCAGACAGCCGCGGTTGCCGCAGCGGCAAACCGGACCGGACTCGTCCAGGGTGATATGCCCTATTTCTCCGGCCGTACCGCCGGGTCCGCGGTAGATCTGGCCGTTGATCACCAGTCCGGCGCCGACACCGCTGGCGACCTTGATGTACGCCAGGTCCTTCACCCCGCGGCCGGCGCCCCAGACCATCTCGCCGAGGGCCCCGAGGTTGGCGTCGTTGTCGACGTAGACGGGGACGCCGAGGCGCTGTCCGAGGTCCTCGCGGGGGTTGGTGCCCGCCCAGCCCGGGAGGATGGAGGTGGAGCCCAGGACGCCCGTGGCCACGTCGATCGGGCCGGGGACGCCGAGGCCCACGCCGACGGTCTTGGAGGCCGGTACGCCGGTGGCGGCGACCAGGCGCTTGACGAGGCTCTCGGCGCGGTCCAGGCCCTGGGCGGCGGAGGCGTCCACGTCGATCGGCTCGGACTCCTCGGCGAGGATCTGGTGCGCGAGGTTGCCCACGGCGACCCGGAGGTGGGTGTGGCCGAAGTCGACGCCTATGACGATGCCGGCGTCACCGCTCAGCGAGACCGCGCGGGCGCGCCGGCCGCCGGAGGAGGTGGGCGTGACGCTCACCGTGCCGCTCTCCTGCAGCTCGCGCACGATATTGGAGACCGTGGCGGCGGAGAGCCCGGTACTCCTGGCGATCTCTGCCTGGGTGAGCGACCCGGCGAGCCGTACGGCACGTACGACCCGCTCGAGGTTGGCCCGGTGCAGCGAGGACTGCGAGCCCGGAGTCTCCACGACCATCCACTCCCACCTCGACGGGGCGGCACGACGGCCGCGCCCGTCTTCCGGGGCACGGCGATGTGACCCCGGACTGTCTACAACTAGTGAAGTCTAGGCTCGGTGGACACTGTTGTCGGCGTCAAGACCTTGATGAGACTGTGACCTGATATGGGCGGGATTTCAGCCGCCGTCCACGCCCCGGGACGCCGCCCCGGCGCGGCCGTCCGGAGCCGGGACGCCGCGGATCGCCCGGCCGTCCGGAGCCGGGAAGCCGCGGATCGCCCGGCCCGCCGGGCCGGCGGGATCGGGTCCCCCACCCGCGCGGGCGTGACCCGGGGCCCGCGCGAGCCCGGTTCCGAGTCCTCTGCGACATGCCTCTTCACATGTCCGTACCCGCGCGAAGCCGGACGGGACGTCGTCGGGCGCTGTCGCCGCGGGCATGACCCGTTCGACGGGGTGCGGCCCCGAGGCGGTCCCACGGGCCGCCCGGCCCGCCGGATGGCACCCGGCGTCCGCCCCGACCGGCGTGGGCGACAGCGTGATCAACGCCGGGCCGTGCGTGCGGGAGACCGGGAAGTGGACCTCTTCACCTTCCATACGCTGCCGGCCGTGCGGTCCTCCGCAGGAGGAAAACGAGACCGCCCGCCGGGAGCCAACGAACGTTGGCCACCAGGTGTGAGAAGCGTGACAGATGCGGATGTGACAATTCCGCTCGCTTCGGCGCTGAAGGTTATGCG
>NZ_JBFAXR010000262.1:0-3240 GCF_040680895.1 Streptomyces sp. NPDC051940
GTAGCCGGACGCCGCCGAGGGGTCCCCGAACTGCTCGGTCACGGCGATCTCGCGCGCCCGCGCGCTGGGCAGCGCTCAGTACCAGTTGTTGGCCTGCCAGAAGTTCCACGCGCCGCACGGACTCCCGTAACGGCTGTTCATGTAGTTGAGCCCCCACTCGATCTGCGTCGCGGGGTTCGTCTGCCAGTCGGACCCGGCGGACTCCATCTTCGACCCCGGCAGGGCCTGCATCAGGCCATACGCACCAGACGACGGGTTGGAGGCCGTGTAGTTCCAGCCGGACTCGTGATCCACGATGTTGCTGAAGCACTGGAACTGGTCCGCGGGGACCATCTGCCGAGCGATGGCCTGCACCTCGGAGATGCTGTAACTCGACTGCACGGTGAACGAGCTGCCGTCGCGGCTTGCCGCCTGCTCCGCGGCCTCCCGCTCGGCGGCGGCCTTCTCCGCGGCTTCCTTCTTGTCCTGCGCGTCGGATGCGGCCTGCTTGCGCGCGGCTTCCTGCAGCGCCGTACGCGCGTCCGCCTGCGCGGTGTCGGCGGCGGCGTCGGCCTGCTCGGTGAGCGAGGCGTACTGCGACCGCACGTCCTGCTGCGCGGGTATGTCGGCGAGCAGGGTCTGGTCTGCGGCAGTGGCCTCGTAACGGTCGCCCGTGTCCGATGCCGTGTCCGCTCCCGAAGCCACTCCGACGACAGCGCCGACAGAGGTGACCGCGGTAGCCGATGCCACAGCGAAACCCCGGACCGAGATCCGGCTCACACAGAATCCTTCCAGCGTCGCCCGCTTAGGTGACCTCGCGGACGCAATCGTGCCCCTGGCACTGGCCGCCCTGGGCCGTCCCCTTGGGAGGGCCGGCTGGTCACGGGTGGCGCGGGCCCGGTGGGGCCTCCCGGTTCGGAAGGTCCGCGTGGTGCTCGGGCGGCGTACGGCGCACTCTGTTCTGTTGTGTGGCGGTGCTCGCGGTGCTGCTGCTCGCTTGCCGTGCCGTACGCGGGGCCTGACAGACCCCAGACTCTGCCCGAAAGGGACGCGGTACGGCAATTCCCGGTTGAGTGGGAAAGCTCACACAGTGTTTACACCATATGATTCGCGGAACCTCCTGCGCACCACAGGGCGCAACAGCTAAGCTGCTGCGCCCTGTTGCGGTGACGTTGGGTTAAACCCGTCCGTCCTCGAGCATTTCGGTCACCAGTGCGGCGATCGGCGAGCGCTCCGAACGCGTGAGCGTGACATGCGCGAAGAGGGGGTGCCCCTTCAACTTCTCCACGACGGCGACCACTCCGTCGTAGCGCCCTACGCGTAGATTGTCCCGCTGTGCCACGTCATGCGTCAGGACGACCCGGGAATTCGTCCCGATACGGGACAGAACGGTCAGCAGTACGTTCCGTTCCAGGGACTGCGCCTCGTCCACGATGACGAACGCGTCGTGCAGCGAGCGACCGCGGATGTGCGTGAGCGGGAGCACCTCGAGCATGCCCCGCGCGACGACCTCCTCGATCACCTCGCGGCTGGTCACCGCCGAGAGCGTGTCGAAGACGGCCTGCGCCCACGGGCTCATCTTCTCGGCCTCGCTGCCCGGCAGATAGCCGAGTTCCTGGCCGCCCACGGCGTACAGCGGACGGAACACCATCACCTTCTGGTGCTGGCGCCGCTCCAGTACGGACTCCAGTCCCGCGCACAGCGCGAGCGCGGACTTGCCCGTACCGGCCCGGCCGCCCATCGAGACGATGCCGACCTCCTGGTCCAGCAGCAGGTCCAGCGCGATGCGCTGTTCGGCGCTGCGGCCGTGGATGCCGAAGGCGTCGCGGTCTCCTCGTACGAGCCTGACCCTGCCGTCGGGGGCGACCCGGCCGAGGGCCTTGCCGCGCTCGGAGAGCAGCACGAGCCCGGTGTGCACGGGGAGGCCGTCGGTCTCCGGCAGGTCGATGACCTCGTTCGCGAAGAGGTCGTCGACCGCCTCACCGCCGATCGTCAGCTCCGCCATACCGGTCCAGCCGGAGTCGGTGATGGCGAGCTCGGCGCGGTACTCCTCCGCGGTGAGGCCAACGCTCGACGCCTTGATCCGCAGCGGCAGGTCCTTGCTGACGACCGTGACGTCGAAGCCCTCGGCCTGCAGGTTCCTGGCCACCGCGAGGATCCGGCTGTCGTTGTCGCCGAGCCGGAAGCCGGCCGGGAGTACGGAGGGGTCGGTGTGGTTGAGCTCCACGCGCAGCGTGCCGCCCAGGTTCCCGATCGGGATGGGGGCGTCCAGCCGGCCGTACTGCACGCGGTACTCGTCCAGCAGGCGCAGCGCCTGCCTCGCGAAGTAACCCAGCTCCGGATGGTGCCGCTTGGCCTCCAGCTCCGTCACCACGACGACGGGGAGCACGACTTCGTGCTCGTCGAAGCGGGACATGGACCTGGGGTCGGCCAGGAGGACGCTCGTGTCGAGGACATAGGTGCGCCGGTCGTTCGGGCGCTTCTTGCTGTTCACCACGGATGGACGAACCCCCTCGGGACGAGGATGCGCGGTCGCTGCCGCTGGGCTGGCGGGGTCGAGAGCCGGTACGTCCGGTCACGGGCTCTCTCGGCCGGGGCCGGGCCCTTGTGCGCACGCGGGCCGGGCTCCGGCCCTCTCGCGTCGCCCGTGCGCGTGGCGTTCGCCGCACGGCCGTCGTCCTTGTGCAAGGGGCCTCCCGGGCGGGGCGTCCTCGCGCCCGGTGCGGCGTGAGGGGTCCCGCTAGCAGGGATATTCCCCCGAACATCCCTGCGCATGCAACGCCCTTCCCGGGACGCTCCGAGATCCGCGAGGTTACATCTCCGTTACCCCCCTCCCACCGCCCCCTCACGCTCCGCGCGGATCAGGCCCGCGCCCCGCGCGGGGGGCAAGGGCGGCGCTCGGCGCGGAGGAAGGTCGCGGTCCGCGCGGGGGCTCGGGTGCGGTCGCGGTCCGCGCCGGCCCCGCGCCTTCGGCGCGGGTTCCGATCCCGCCCACCCACCCGTGCACCGGTTGCCGGGGTCACCGCAGCCGGCACTTGGGGCGCGGACGCCGAGTCGTCGGCTCGGGAAGCAAGACGTCGTGGGCGGCTGGAAAGCGCCACTCCGCCGACCGCTGCGAGCGCACCGCCGGGTGTCGGCCGGCGAGCGCACCGCCGCGAGCCGGGGACGGCCGCCAGCGCCACGCCGGGCGGCCGCAGCAAGCGCAACGCTGCGGGCGGCTGGGCCGCCCAGGGGGCGGCACGGGCGGGCGCAGCGGCCCCG
>NZ_JBFAXR010000263.1:0-3191 GCF_040680895.1 Streptomyces sp. NPDC051940
TTCATGTTCTCGGCGAGCTCGTCGGTCACGCCCGGGTACAGGCCGTTCTTCCGCTGCTTTATCGCCTCGGTCTGCTCGCCCTCGGTGTTCAGCGTCGCGGGCAGCCCCGGCTCCCAGCCGCTGACGGTCACCGGGGTGGCGGTGACCGTCAGCCGGACGCCGGGGTGCCGGGCGCGCAGGGTCCGCGCCTCCGACTCGGCCAGTTCCGCCAGCTCCACGGGCGTGAAGGCGGCCGGGTCGACCAGGTCCCCCTCCGCCAGCAGCCGGAGCATCACCAGCAGGCCCAGCATCCGCTCGTGCTCGGCGTGCAGGTCGGCCAGGACCTCACCGCGGTCCGGTTCCGGGAGGCCGGGGTGGGCGGCCAGCACGTCCAGGTTCGTCCGCATGCTCATCAGCGGGGTGCGCAGCTCGTGCGAGGCGGCGGCCGAGAAGGAGCGGGCCGTCGCCAGCGCGTCGGCGGTACGGGCGGCCTGCTCGTCGTAGCGCGAGAGCACCGTCTGGATGGTGCGCGCCAGATCGTCGACCTCCGTGACGCCGGTGTGCTCGGCGGTGAGCCGGGTGCGGTCCGCGCGCGGGTCGAGGCCGCCGGCGCGCCGCTGCAGCCGGCGCAGCGGCCGGGCGGCGCCGCTCGCCACCGCCCAGGCCAGCAGCCCCGCCGCGGGGGCGGCCAGCAGGGCCACGCTCACCACACGGCGGCGGACGGCGGCGAGTTGCTCGCGGCTCGCGGTGTCGGCGGAGAACAGCCACAGGGTGCCGCTCGTCGCCGGGCGCGCGCCGGTCAGCGGCACGGACAGCACCCGCCAGTCGGTGCCGGCGGCGGCCACGGTGCGCGGGGCGGGCGCGCTCGCGGGGAGCCGCGCGGACGACGCGGGGCGCGGGCCGCCCTCGGCGACGGTGCCGTCCGGGCCGGTGAGGAGGATGCCGATGTCCAGGGCGGTGCCGAAGAGGCGGCGCTCGCGGGCGCGTTCCGCCGCCGGCCGGTCGCGGGCGGCGGCGCGCAGCAGGGCGCGCGCCTCGTCGCGTACGGCGGTCGCGGTCGCGCGCAGATGGCCGTCCTGCTGGGCGTGCAGGTCGTGTGGGACGAGCCGGATCTGCACCCAGCCCGCCGCCAGTACGAGCAGCGGTACGGCGATGCCCACGGCGAGGGCGATCCGGGTGGACAGCCGCATGCCGCGGCGCCTCACCGCCGGCTCCCGGCCCGCAGCACGAACCCCACCCCGCGCACGGTGTGGATGAGCCGGGGCCGGCCGCCGGCCTCCAGCTTGCGGCGCAGATAGCTGACGAAGGTGTCGACGGCGTCGGTGCGTACGTCGAAGTCGTACCCCCACACCCGCTCCAGCAGCTGGTCCCGGGTCAGGACGATCCCGGCGTTGCGGACGAGCACCTCCAGCAGCTCGAACTCCCGCCGGGTCAGCTCCAGCCGCCGCCCGTCCGCCTCGGCGGTGCGCGCGGCCGGATCGAGCGTCAGCGACCCCGCCCGCACCAGCTCCGTCCCGCGCGGCGGACGGCGGCGCAGCAGGGCCTGCAGCCGCAGCACCAGCTCGGGCAGGGCGAACGGTTTGACCAGGTAGTCGTCCCCGCCCGCCTGCAGCCCCGCCAGCCGGTCGTCGAGCTCGTCGAGCGCGGAGAGCATCAGCACGGGGACGTCGTTGCCGTCCGCCCGCAGCCGCCGGCAGACGTCGATACCGCTCAGATCCGGCATCGATATGTCCAGGACGACGGCGTCCGCGGCCGGCACGGCGGCCAGCGCGGACCGCCCGCAGTCGGCGGTGGCGACGGCGAAGCCGCTCAGCCGCAGGCCGCGTTCGAGGGAGCGGAGGATGGCCGGGTCGTCGTCGACGACGAGGACCCGGCCGCCGGTGGGGGTGGTCATGCCGCGCATCATGCGCGCCGGCGGGCCACCCCCGTCAAGCGGTCAGTACCGCTCACCCGTGACCGCGCCGGCCACCGAGTCCAGCCGCTTGAGGTCGTGCTCGGACAACTCCACGTCCACCGCGGCGGCGTTCTGCTCCAGATACGCGATGCGGCGGGTGCCGGGGATGGGCACGATGTCGTCGCCCTGCGCGTACAGCCAGGCCAGCGCGATCTGCCCGGGCAGGACGCCCTTCTCCGCGGCGATCTCGCGGACGATCGCCACGAGACGCTGGTTGGCGTCCAGGGCCTCGGGCTGGAAGCGGGGCATGTGCCGTCGTACGTCGGTGGGGGCCATGGTGTCCTGCGTGGTCACCGCGCCGGTGAGGTAGCCGCGGCCCAGCGGGGAGAACGGCACGATGCCGATGCCCAGCTCGCGGGCGGCGGGCAGCACCTCGTCCTCGATGACCCGCGTCCACAGCGACCACTCGCTCTGCAGCGCGCTGATCGGATGCACGGCGTGCGCCCGCCGCAGTTCGTCGGCGGTCACCTCGGAGAGGCCGAGGTAGCGCACCTTGCCGGCTTCGACGAGCTCGGCCATCGCGCCGACGGTCTCCTCGACGGGGGTCTCGGGGTCGACGCGGTGCAGATAGTAGAGGTCGATCCGGTCGGTCCCGAGCCGCTGCAGCGACGCGTCGGCGGCCTGGCGTATGTACGCGGGGGTGGCGCGCAGCGTCATGCCCACCCCGGGCTCGATACCGGCGATGCCGGCCTTGGTCGCCAGCGTCACCTCGTCCCGCCGCTCGCGCAGCGCGTACCCCACGAGCTTCTCGTTGGCCCCGGGCCCGTACAGCCCGGTCGCCCCGTACACGTCGGCGGTGTCGAGGAACGTCACGCCGAGGTCGATGGCGCGGTGGATGGTCGCGATGGACTCGAGGTCGTTGGCCGGCCCGTAGGACTGGCTCATACCCATGAGCCCGATCCCCTGTGCGGAAACGGCCAGCCCCTGGCCGCCCAGAGTGCGCTGGTGCATGTGGGTCCTTCTTCGTCGTGGTCCGGTCCTGCTGATCGGCGCCAACGCGGTTCGCTTCGCGGTTGTTCCTGCCCGTGGGTTGCGTTGCGCCGGCTGTCGCGCTGTCGGCGCTGCGCGCCTCAGTCCTCAAGCGCCGGACGGGCTGAGGGGGTGGTCCGGTCCCGCTCGGATGCGTCCGGTCGCGCCGGCGCCTGCGGCGCGGTTCGGCGCTTCGCGCCTCAGTCCTCAAACGCCGGACGGGCTGGGGGTGCGGTTGCGTCGGCTGACGCGTTTCGGGCTTCGCCCGAAGTCCTCAAACGCCGGACGG
>NZ_JBFAXR010000264.1:0-3189 GCF_040680895.1 Streptomyces sp. NPDC051940
CGGCGAGGCAGGCGTACAGGACACCGGCCAGCGCCGGCACCTGGCGGGCGGCGGAGGCGATGAGCGCGGCCCGTACCGGATTGGCCTTGTGCGGCCCGGATCCGCCTACCCCCGCGGCACCCGCTTCCCCGTCGCCCCGTCGATCACCGCCCGCTCCCCGAGCGGCCGCTCCAGCTTCACGGTCAGCGTGAACTCCTTGGCCAGCTCGATGCACACCTTGCCCGGCTCGTCCTCACCCACGACCCGGACGGTCACCGACGTACCGCTCTCCTCGGCCGACGCGCTGTACGCCGTACACACCCCGCCCCAGAAGGTGACCTTCACCTCATTGCCGGAGGCCGCGTACGACGTCACCGCCACCGCATGCCGCACCTTCGACGGATCCGACGGCCGCCCCGTCCCCGGCGCCCCGGGCGTCGGTGTCGGCGAGGGCGTGGGCGTCGCCGCCGGCGCCTCGCGTACGTACCGCGGTGCCACCGCCGGGTACGCGATCACGCCGTGCCCGGAGACCTCGTACAGCCACGACGGCACCAGCAGCTGCTGTCCGGCCGCCGTCCGCGCGGCCGACAGCCCGAACTCCGCACCCGTCACCGCCAGCGGCGCCTGCTTGACCGGCGGACACGGCTGCACCTCGCCGACCTCACCGTCCTTGCCGAGCACCGCGTCCGACCCGCCGCCCGACCCGACGGACCCGTCCGACCCATAGGGCACCGCCGTCGCACAGTCCGGCGCCGAGCCCAGCTTCGCCCACTGCGCCCGTGCCTTGTTCAGCGCCCGCAGCGTCTCCT
Source organism: Streptomyces sp. NPDC051940 (assembly GCF_040680895.1). NCBI lineage: Bacteria > Bacillati > Actinomycetota > Actinomycetes > Kitasatosporales > Streptomycetaceae > Streptomyces > Streptomyces sp. NPDC051940. Next base: position 789 of record NZ_JBFAXR010000264.1, read on the forward strand.
CCGCCCCCACCACGGGGTACGTCTCCCGCTCGGCCGGCGTCGTCAGCTGCCCGCTCGCCAGGGCGACCTTGCCGTCGTGGTCCACCTGCAGCCGGGTCCGCCACCCCGCCGTGGGCAGTCCGCCGACCACCGGATCGGCCTCCACCGTCCGCAGCGACCCGTACGTCCGCGAGGCGTCGTACGCGGCCTCCCGGTAGCCCTGCGCCCGCAGTACGCCGGCCGCCGCCTCCTTCGCCGCACGCTCGGACACCGGCGGCAGTCCGTCCACGCACTTGGTCTCCGAGCACCCGTCGGACGACGGGCAGCCCTCGCCCTGCACCTCGGGCGCCACGCAGTCCAGATCGCCACCCGAACCCGCCGCGTACGTCGTGTACGACCAGGCCCCGGGCGCCGTCACCGCCACCCGCAGCAGCGGGCCCTGCCCGTCCCCGGCCGCCCCCACCAGCCACGCGTCACCCTCGCGCCGCGGCTGACCGGCCAGCCCGAACTCCTCCGCCAGCCGTGCCACCGCCTCCTGGGTGACCGCGGCGGTCGCCCCGTACACCGGGGCCGACTCCGGCCCGTCCGACGGCAGCTCGCCCGTCGCCCGCAGGGGCACGCCGGGCCACTGCGACACCGCCCCCGTGCCGTACGGCGTCAGCTCCAGCACCGGGGGAGGGGTCTCGTCGCGGGGGGCGGCGTCGTCGGAGCGCGACGCCTCCCGACCGGAATCGCCGCCGGTCTGTGCGGCCGTATAGGCGACCCCGCCGCCCGCCAGCATCACGCCCAGGGCGACGGCGGCCGCCAGCACGGGCACACGCCGGAACCGGCCCGTGGCGCGCTCGTCCGGGCCTGCGGAGTGTTCACTGGTCACGTTCGGTGCTCCCGCCTGCGTACGGCATCGGTCGGTTCTGCCGATGGGACGGGAGAGCGGGCGCCGCGGTTCCGCCGGGAGCGGGCCGGGCGGGCCCGTCAGCGGCGCGGACTAGTCGCCGTACTCCGACATCCCGCTCAGCAGTGCGGCGGACGCCGGTGGGACAATGATCCGCGCCAGGCCGCTGATCCGCGAGGGCGGCAGCGGCGCGCTGCCCACAGGCGCCACCGCGGTCCAGTGCGGCGCCATGAGCGCGCAGTCGTCGCGCAGCTCGGCCAGGCCCCCGTCCAGCTCCAGCGGAGCCTCGACGGATGCGTGGTGCTGCAGGTGCTTTGCCATATCACCGACGTTACGCACCCCTCTCCCGGTGAGAAAGCCTTACCAAACGGTAGGCTGCGCGTCGTGCGTATTGCTGTGTGCGGATCCATCGCGACCGACCATCTGATGACCTTCCCCGGGCGCTTCGCCGATCAGCTGGTCGCCGACCAGCTGCACACGGTGTCGCTGTCCTTCCTCGTCGACAAGCTGGACATCCGGCGTGGCGGGGTCGGTCCCAACATCTCCTTCGGCATGGGCCAGCTGGGTGCGAGGCCGGTCCTCGTCGGCTCCGCCGGGTTCGACTTCGAGGAGTACCGCGCCTGGCTCGACCGCCACGGCGTGGACACGGACTCCGTCCGTATCTCCGAGATGCTCCACACGGCCCGTTTCGTCGTCACGACCGACGCCGACCACAACCAGATCGGCTCCTTCTACACCGGCGCCATGAGCGAGGCCCGGCACATCGAGCTGAAGACCGTCGCCGACCGGGTGGGCGGGCTCGACCTCGTGCTGATCGGCGCCGACGACCCCGAGGCGATGCTGCGCCACACGGAGGAGTGCCGCGCCCGTTCCGTCCCCTTCGCGGCGGACTTCTCGCAGCAGATCGCGTGGATGGACGGGGAGCGGATCCGGGCGCTGCTGGAGGGCGCCACGTACCTCTTCTCCAACGAGTACGAGAAGGGGCTCATCGAGTCCAAGTCCGGCTGGTCCGACGCCGAGATCCTCTCCAAGGTCGGCACGCGCATCACCACGCTCGGCTCCCGCGGTGTGCGGATAGAGTCCCTCGGCGCGGAGACCATCGAGGTCGAGTGCCCCCCGGAGGAGCGCAAGGCGGACCCGACGGGCGCCGGCGACGGCTTCCGGGCCGGCTTCCTCGCGGGCCTGCAGTGGGGTGTGAGCCTGGAGCGCGCCGCGCAGGTGGGCTGCATGGTCGCGACGCTGGTGATCGAGACCGTGGGGACGCAGGAGTACGAGCTGCGGCGCAGCCATTTCATGGAGCGGTTCACCAAGGCCTACGGCGTTGACGCGGCTCACGAGGTCCAGCAGCACCTTCGGTGATCCCTTGCGTCGGCTGACGCGGTTCGGCGCTTCGCGCCTCAGTCCTCAAACGCCGGACGGGCTCAGGTGTGACCTGGGACGGGGCCGGGCGGGACCGTCTCCCGGCGGTCCCGGGCCCGGCGGCGGTCCTCGAGCACCGCGTTCCAGGCGTTGCGCCTGGCCGTGCTCTGG
>NZ_JBFAXR010000265.1:0-3126 GCF_040680895.1 Streptomyces sp. NPDC051940
GCCGACAACACCGGCCACCAGGCAGCACGGCGGAGAACCCATTCCCAGCCCGTCCGGCGATTGAGGACGAGGCGCGCAGCGCCGACAACGCCCGCCGCCAGGCAACACGGCGGAGAACCCAAACCCAGCCCGTCCGGCGATTGAGGACGAGGCGCGCAGCGCCGGCAACGCCCGCCGCCAGGCGGCACGGTGGAGAGCCCAAACCCAGCCCGTCCGGCGTTTGAGGACGAGCGCCGCAGGCGCGATGCGGGCGTGGCCCGTGGTGGGGGCCGGGGGCGGAGCCCCCGTGGCGGGAGGCGAGACGGCGGGGCCGCGTTCCGGGGCGCGTGTGTGAGCGGCGAGAATCGGGGTATGGAGATCCGCGACTTCATCCGCGTCCTCGACGCGGAGGGCACACGCCTCGCCACCGCCGCCGGACACAGCGGCACCGCCGCCCCCGTACCCACCTGCCCCGGCTGGACGGTCGCAGACCTTCTGCGGCACCAGACGATGGTCCATCGCTGGGCCGCCCGCATCGTCGGCGAGGCCCTGAGCGCCCCCTACGAGCCCACCGAGCCGGACCTCGACGGAGCGGAGCTCCTGGCCCACTACCGCGAAGGGCACGCCCACCTCGTGCGGACCCTCCGCGACGCACCGGACGACCTCGACTGCTGGTACTTCTTCCGCGCGCCCTCGGCGCGGGCCTTCTGGGCCCGCCGCCAGGCGCACGAGACCGCCGTGCACCGGGTGGACGCCGAGGAGGCCGCAGGCGGTGCGATCTCGCCGCTCCCGGCCGCGTTCGCCTCCGACGGCATCGACGAACTGCTCACCGGTTTCCACGCCCGCCGCAAGAGCCGCGTCCGCAGCACGCACCCCCGCACCCTGCGCGTACAGGCCACGGACACGGACGACACCTGGACCGTGCACCTGTCGCAGGACCCGCCGCACACGGACCGCGGCGCGGACGGCGACGCCGACTGCCTCCTGCGCGGCACCGCGGGCGAGCTGTACCTGGCGCTGTGGAACCGCCGCCCCTACGACGGCCTGCGCATCGACGGCGACCCGGCACCCGCCGAGCTGTGGCGTGCCGACTCCGCTGTCACGTGGAGCTGAGCGACCGCTCCAGCACCGCCCGCTGCACCGGCAGCGCCGACTCGTACACGGCCCGCCCCTGCTCCGTGAGGCACACCGACACCCCGCGCCGGTCCGTCGGGCACATGCCCCGGTTCAGCAGGCCGCCCTTCTCCAGCCGCGCCACCAGGCGCGACAGCGCGCTCTGACTGAGGTGGACCCGGTCGGCGACCTCCTGCATGCGCAGGGATCCCTCGGGGGCGAGCACGTCGAGGACCTCGAAGTCACTCGCGCCGAGCCCGAATGTATGCAGTTCACGGTCCAGCGCGCACACGGTCCTGGCGTGCAGGGCGCGGATCTCGCGCCAGCCCGCCAGTACCTGCTGCTCGGTACGGGTAGCGGCCATGTCCGCACGGTACCAGGACAGACGAATTGTTGCACCTGAATTAAATGCACTTGCATTCAATGCATGTGCATGTAGTCTCTTGGGCATGACCTCTCCGCACAACTCCCCTGTCACGGAGCAGACATGGACCCCACGCCTGTGGGGCACCCTGATCGTCCTGTGCACCGCGCTCTTCCTCGACGCCCTCGACGTCTCGATGGTCGGCGTCGCCCTGCCGTCCATCGGCGCGGACCTCGGCCTGTCCACCTCGTCGCTGCAGTGGATCGTCAGCGGCTACATCCTCGGCTACGGCGGTCTGCTGCTGCTCGGCGGCCGCGCCGCCGACCTGCTGGGCCGGCGCCGCGTCTTCCTCATCGCGCTCGGCGTCTTCGCCGGGGCCTCGCTGCTCGGCGGTGTCGTCGAGTCCGGCGAGCTGCTGATCGCCACCCGCTTCATCAAGGGCCTGAGCGCCGCGTTCACCGCGCCCGCCGGCCTGTCGATCATCACCACCACATTCCCCGAGGGCTCCATGCGCAACCGGGCCCTCGCCCTGTACACGACCTGCGGTGCCACCGGTTACTCGATGGGCCTGGTCTTCTCCGGTCTGCTGACCGAGTTCAGCTGGCGCTGGACGATGCTGCTGCCCGCCCCCATCGCCCTCATCGGCGTGATCGCCGGTCTGAAGCTCATCCCGAAGAGCCCGCGCCCCGAGGGTCGCCGCCACTACGACCTGCCGGGCGCCGTCACCGTCACCGCCGCGATGCTGACGCTCGTCTTCACCGTGGTCGAGGCCCCCGAGGCCGGCTGGGCCTCCGCCCGTACGCTCGTCGGATTCGCGCTCGCCGCGGTGCTGATCGCCGTCTTCGTCGCCGTGGAGCTGCGCGCCAAGGCGCCCCTGATCCGGCTCGCCGTGCTGCGCTCCAGCAGCCAGGTCCAGGTCAACGTGGGTGCCGCCACCTTCATGGGCGCCTACATCGGCTTCCAGTTCATCGTGACGCTCTACCTGCAGCAGCTCCTCGGCTGGTCGGCGCTGGAGACGGCGCTGGCGTTCCTGCCGGCGGGCGCGCTGGTCGCGCTGTCGTCCACCAAGGTGGGCACCGTGATCGACAAGTTCGGCACCTCGCGGATGATCGTGCTGGGCTTCGCCTTCCACGTCATCGGGTACGCGCTGTTCCTGCAGGTCGACCTCAGCCCCACGTACGCCGCGGTGATCCTGCCGTCGATGCTGCTGCTGGGCGCCGGCTTCGCGGTCGCCTTCCCGTCGCTCAACATCCAGGCCACCAACGGCGTCAAGGACGACGAGCAGGGCATGGTCGCCGGCATGCTGAACACCTCGGTGCAGGTGGGCGGCGCCGTCTTCCTCGCGATCGTGACCGCGGTGGTCACCGCGGGCGGGACCGAGGCGGGCCGCACCCCGCAGGAGGTGCTCGACAGCTACAAGCCCGGTCTGGTGACGGTCACCGGCATCGCCGCCCTGGGTCTGGTGGTCACCGCCCTCGGCCTGCGCGCGGCGCGGCGCCGGCCGGGCCGCTCGGTTCTGGTGGCCTCGTCGGCGGACCTCAACACGACCGCAGACGAGAAGACGGCCGCCGAGGAGAAGGTGAGCGTCCGGGACTGAACTCCCGCGCGCGGTCGCCGTGGCCTGACAACCGCACGACGAAGGGCCCGGCCCCGTTCCTCCAGGAACGGGG
>NZ_JBFAXR010000266.1:0-3103 GCF_040680895.1 Streptomyces sp. NPDC051940
CAGGTCTGCCACCTAGCGTGATCCGCTCCCAATCCCCGTGTCCGGGCGGTCGTGGAACCGCCCGGACACGGGCGTCGCGGGTACGCTGATGCCCGCGAACGCGTGGAAACGCTGAAATACCAGGAGGTTTCCCCCTGATGGCCCAGTCGGTGGGAATCAAGGACATCGCCCGTGAGGCGGGGGTGTCCGTGGGCACGGTCTCCAACGTGATCAACCGCCCCGACACCGTGTCCGCCGACACCCGCGAGCGGGTGCAGAGCGTCATAGACCGGCTCGGCTATGTGCGCAGCGAGTCGGCGCGCCAGCTGCGCGCCGGGCACAGCCGGATCATGGGGCTGCTCGTCCTGGACATGGGCAACCCGTTCTTCGTGGACATCGCGCGCGGCGCCGAGCGCGTCGCGCGGGACGCCGGGCTCGGCGTCATGGTGTGCAACAGCGCGCAGAACCCGGCGGAGGAGGCCGAGTACCTCTCCCTCTTCGCCGAGCAGCGCGTACGCGGCGTGCTCGTCACCCCGGCGGACATGACCGGCCGGACGATCGAGACGCTGCGCCGCTACCGCACGCCGTTCGTGCTGGTCGACCGGGTCGCCGAGGACGCCACCGAGTGCTCGGTGTCCGTGGACGACGTGGCGGGCGGCGCGCTGGCGATGCGGCACCTGATCGAGATGGGGCACCGCTCCGTGGCGTACGTCTGCGGACCGCCCGGCCTGCAGCAGATCACCGACCGGCGGGCCGGTGCGCTGAAGGCCCTCGCCGAGGCGGGGCTGCCGGCGGACGTGCTGCGCGCGCTGCCCACCGACCGCCTCGACGTGGCGGCGGGCCGTGACGCGGGCGCGCGGCTGCTCGGGCTCACCGAGCGGCCCACGGCCGTGTTCTGCGCGAACGACCTGCTGGCCCTCGGGGTGCTGCAGGCCCTGTACGCGGCGGACGTGCGCGTCCCGGAGGACGTGGCGATCGTCGGCTACGACGACATCGAGTTCGCCGCCGCCGCGGCCGTCCCCCTGACGTCCGTACGGCAGCCGGCCGTCACGGTCGGCGAGCTGGCCGCACGGCTGCTGCTGGAGGAGACGGCGGAGGGCGCGGCCGAGGAGCACGAGCACCGGCAGGTGGTCCTGCAGCCGGAGCTGGTCGTGCGCACCTCCAGCCTCAGGCCCCGCTGACGGCCGGCACGGGGTCCTCGCCGAAGACCCAGGGCGCGAGGACGACCACCCATCCGTCGGGGTCCTCGAAGGCGACCGCACCGCGCTGCGGCCAGTAGGGATTCGCGGCGGGCACCGGGTGGTGGCCGTATGCGGCCAGGCGGGTGATCGCGGTGTCCCGGGCCCGGGGGCCGCGCATGTAGAGGACGAGCTGGTTCTCGGGGTGCGGCTCGGGGATGCGGGGCGGGGCGCCGCATGGGTGACCTCCAGCTGGACGGGGGTGCCGGGGAGCCCGAGCACGATCCCGTCGTACCCGTCGTGTCCCTCGCTGCCGCGCCAGTGGGCGAGTACGGGCAGCCCGAGGGCGTCGCGGTAGAAGGCGACGACGTCGTCGAAGCGGGCGGTGGGCCGGGCGAAGCGGACCGCTCCGACGTCGAGGTGGGCGGGCCAGGCGGGGCTTGTGTGCATGGCCCTGATGCTGGCAGCGGGCGCCTCCGACCGGTATCGGACCATCGGCCTAAGGCCGGGGTCGGGGGACGCCGGTCATCCTTGCGCAACCAAAGGTTGCACTTCTGTGGCGCGTGGCCTAACCTGATACGCAACCAAAGGTTGCGAAAGGTGGCAGGGCCATGGAGTACGGAACGATCGAGCGCGAGCTGCACATCGACGCGAGCCCCGACGTCGTCTTCGACGTCGTGAGCAACCCGGAACACGTCCGCGAGTGGTGGCCCGACGAGGCCGAGTACCCGGCCGTGCCCGGCGGCGAGGGGCGGATCGGCTTCGGGGACTTCGCGCGGGGCGAGGGGCAGTGGGTGCGGTTCACCGTCGTGGACGCCGAGCCGCCGCGGCTGTTCTCCTTCCGGTGGACCCACGCGGACGGGGAGACGGCGGCACGCGGCAACTCCTACCTCGTCGTCTTCGAGCTGGAGCCCGCCGGGGACGGCACGCGGCTGAAGATGACCGAGAGCGGCTTCCGCGAGCGCGGCTGGGACGAGGCGAAGATCGCGGCCGAGCACGCCGACCACGTCAGCGGCTGGGACCACTTCCTGGCGCGGCTGACGCCGTACGCGGTGAAGGTGCGGGCGGGGGCGTAGCCATGATCGTGGACGACGACCTCTGGTCGGCCGTCGGCGACCCCACCCGGCGCCGGATGATCGACCTGCTGCTGGAACAGGGCAGCGGCACGGCGACCAGCCTCAGCGAACACCTGCCGGTGACCCGGCAGGCGGTGGCGAAGCACCTCGCGGTCCTCGACCGGACCGGCCTGGTCCACGCGACGCCCGCCGGCCGCGAGCGGCACTACCGCGTCGACGAGGCCCGACTCGCCCGCGCGGTGGCCCAGTTGGCGGACGTCGGCGCGGCGTGGGACGGCCGACTGCAGCGGATCAGGCGCATCGCGGAGACGATCCAGCGGCGCCGGGACGCCGCCGGTGAACCCGGAGAGAAGTAACCACCCGAGAAGGAGAGTTACATGTCAGACATCCTCCACCGCGTCGGCGTCGAGAACTCCTCGCCGCAGCAGGTGTACGAGGCGCTCACCACCCTGGACGGCCTGTCGGGCTGGTGGACCGAGGACACGACGGGGACCACGGACCCCGACGGCGTGATCGCGTTCCGCTTCCCGCCCGGCGGCTTCGACATGAAGGTCGTCGGGCTGGACCCGGGCCGCCAGGTCCGCTGGGAGGTGGTCGACGGCCCCGAGGAGTGGATCGGCACCACGATCCGCTGGGACCTGCGCCAGGACGGCGACTACACGATCGTGCTCTTCGCCCACGAAGGCTGGCGTGAGCAGGTCGAGTTCATGTACCACTGCAGCACCAAGTGGGCGTCGTACCTGCTGAGCCTCAAGCAGCTGGTGGAGACGGGCAAGGGCGCCCCGTCCCCGAACGACGTGCGGATCAGCGACTGGCACTGACCGGCCGTGATCCTGTGCGAGGTGCGCAAGACGGCGGCCGGGGTGAACA
>NZ_JBFAXR010000267.1:0-3083 GCF_040680895.1 Streptomyces sp. NPDC051940
GGGTCCGGACCGCGGCGGGTGTCCAGCATGCGAGAATCGGGGCATGATCGAGGCGCGGCGGCTGCACATCCTGCGCGCGGTCGCGGACCACGGGACCGTGACCGCGGCGGCTGCCGCGCTGTACCTGACGCCCTCCGCCGTGTCGCAGCAGCTGGCCGCGCTGGAGCAGGAGACCGGGCACAAGCTGGTCGAGCGCGGGGCGAAGGGCGTGCGCCTCACCCCCGCCGGGGAGATCCTGCTGCGGCACACCAACGCCGTGCTGGCCCAGCTGGAGCGCGCGGAGGCGGAGCTGGCCGCGTACAGCACGGGCGCCGCCGGCACGGTGACCCTGGCGTCCTTCGCGACCGGGATCAACCTCGTCGTCGGCCCCGCGCTGGCCGGGCTGGGGCGGACCGCCCCCGGTATCCGGGTGCGGGTGCTGGACGCCGAGGGGGACGCGAGCCTGCCGATGGTGCTGGACCGGCAGGTCGACATCGCGGTGGCGGTGGAGTACCGGGGCGCGCCCGGCGCGGACGACCCCCGGCTGAGCCGCGTGCCGCTGTACGAGGAGCCGTTCGACGCCGTGCTGCCGGTGCTGCACCGGCTGGCGGGCGCGGAGCGCGTGGCGCTCGAGGAGCTGGCGAAGGACACCTGGATCGGCCCCTACCCCGGCAACCCGTGCCACGACGTGGTGGTGCTGGCCTGCGAACACGCGGGTTTCCAGCCCCAGTTCGAGCACTCGTCGGACGACTTCCGGGCCGTGGTGGCCCTCGCCCAGGCCGGCGCGGGCGTCGCGCTGGTCCCCCGCTCGGCGCTGCACGGCATGGACCTGACGGACGTGGCGGTACGGCCGGTGGACTCGGTGGCGCCGACGCGCAAGGTCTTCGCCGCCGTACGGCACGGGGCCGAGGAGCACCCGCTGCTGCGGCCGGTGCTGGACGCGCTGGGCGCGGCGGCGGCCCGCTGACGGCAGGCGCCGACGCCCGCTGAGCGTTCCCGGCGGCGGGCAACTTCCCTGATTCCAGGGCCTGGTGGGACCCGGGGTTCTGCGGTGCAATGTGACACGCCAGCAAGTGATCACCGCTCCCTGTCTTGGAGGCCCTGTGGCCGTCAGATCCCGTACGTCCGGCAGAGGCATAGCCCGGCGCGCCGCCCTCGGCGCCGTCGCCGTGGCCCTCGCCGCCGCCCCGCTGCCCGCCGCGCACGCCGAGGACGTACCGGCGCTGCGGATCGTGGACAACACCACCCAGCCCGCCTTCTCCCGCGCCGACGCCGTGCTGCAGCAGGTGGACGTGGAGACGGAGGTGGACAGCGACGGCGACGGGCGGCTGGACACCGTACGCATGCGCATCCTGCGCCCCGCGGAGACCGACCGGGGCCTGAAGGTGGCCACGATCGTCGAGGCGAGCCCGTACTGGGCCGGCGGCAACGACGTCGCGAACCACGGCGTCGACCTGGACGAGGACGGGCTGGCGGGGCTACCCACCGGCCGTCCCGACCGGCCGGGGCTCACCGGGCCGTCCGTGCCCTGGTCCGGCTACTACGACAACTACTTCCTGCCCCGCGGCTATGCCGTCGCCCAGGTCGACAGCGTCGGCACCGGCGGCTCCACCGGCTGCCCGACGTCCGGCGCGCGCAACGAGACGCTCGGCGCGAAGGCCGCCATCGAGTGGCTGAGCGGCCGGGCGCGCGGCTGGGACCTCGCCGGCGCCCCGGTCACCGCCGGCTGGTCGACGGGGAACTCGGCGATGATGGGCATCTCGTACAACGGCACGCTGCCCACCGCCGTCGCCACCACGGGCGTCCCCGGGCTGAAGGCCATCGTGCCGATCTCCGGGATCTCCTCCTGGTACGACTACTACCGCGCGAACGGCGGCGTCGTCGCCCCGGGCGGTTTCCAGGGCGAGGACACCGACGTGCTCGCGGAGTACGTGTACACGCGGTCCGACCGCGCCGTGTGCCGGACCGTGATCGACGGGCTGACCCGCGACCAGGACCGGGTGACGGGCGACTGGGGCCCGTACTGGCAGGAGCGGGACTATCTGAAGGACGCCGGGAACATCAGGGCGGCGGTCTTCGCCGTGCACGGCCTCAACGACTGGAACGTCAAGACCCAGCACGTGGGCCAGTTGTGGGAGGCGCTCAAGGACAACGGCGTCCCGCGCAAGCTGTGGCTGCACCAGGCGGGCCACAGCAACCCGATGCCGCTGCGGATGGAGGAGTGGCTGCGGCAGGTGCACCAGTGGTACGACCACTTCCTGTACGGCCTGGACAACGGCGCCACCGACGAGCCGCGCGTGGACGTGGAGCAGGCCGACTTCACCTGGAAGCGGCAGTCGGAGTGGCCGGCGGCCGGCACCCGGGACCTGACGCTGCGGCTGAACGCGGACGGGCTGGACGCCCTGCCGGAGCGCTCCGTCGTGCAGTCCATGACGGACGACGGCCGCACCGTGCGCGCCGAGGAACTGGCCACGGACCCGGACGCGGCCCGCGGCGACCGGCTCGTCTACACCACCGGCCCACTGACCCGCGATCTGCGGGTCAACGGCACCCCGGAGCTGTCCGTACGGGCGTCCCTCGACGGCTCGTCCCCGTATGTGACGGCGCTGCTGGTGGACTACGGGCGTGACACCCGGGCCACCGCCGGGACGTTCACCAACACGGCGGCGGGGCTGGTCTGCTACGGCGAGCCGCTGCCGAACTCGACGGACACCGGCTGCGCGTACCGGACGGGGCACCGCACCGAGACCGCCGACTTCAAGATCGTCTCGCGGGGCTGGATCGACGCCCGCAACCGGCACGCCATGGACCGCCAGGACCCGGTCCTGGAGGGCGTGGAGTACCAGCTGAACTGGGGGATGCAGCCGCAGGACTACGTGTTCAAGGCGGGCCACCGGCTCGGCGTCGTGCTGATCTCCACGGACTACGACTACACCCTGCGCTACCCGGCCGGCACCGAACTCGGGGTGCGCACCGCGGCCAGCACGGTGACGCTGCCCGTGGCGCCGTATGCCCGAGCGGGCGCCGTCGGCCTTCGCCGCCAGATCGGCGACCTGATGCCAGGTGGGTTTGTCCGGCATGGTCAGGCCCGCCTCCGTGAAGAC
>NZ_JBFAXR010000268.1:0-2914 GCF_040680895.1 Streptomyces sp. NPDC051940
CGGTTACATTCCGAACCCGGAAGCTAAGCCTTTCCGCGCCGATGGTACTGCAGGGGGGACCCTGTGGGAGAGTAGGTCGCCGCCGAACAATTATTAAGCCTCAACCCCCAGCCTATGGCTGGGGGTTGAGGCTTTTCTGCGTTGTGTCCCCCTGTTGCCCTAGGCCGGGCCGAGATACAGATAGGTCTCGCGCCGTTGGCGGCCGTCGCCGGAGTTGGGGATGAACCGCATCTCGAGCAGGTCCGCCGTTTCCGGATCGACCAGCCAGATCCAGTGTGAGCCTCCCTCGGAGGACCCTTCGAGATCCCAGTGCAGCTCGGTGCCAGGACGGCCCTTTGCATCGTGGGCGTTCTCGACCAGGCGGACCTGAGAGCTCTGCGCCATGATCTGGAAGAGCGCGGCACGCAGCTCGGGCCCGGCGGGTGAGATCGCCAGCAGATCACCTGCCCACTGGATCATGTCGCTTTCGGCGTACTGCTCCGGCACGCCAGCCGTCAGCCGGGTCCGTAGCGCGGCCGGGTCGGTTGGCAGGTCTTTCAGGGAAGCCCAGGTCAGCCCGGTGTTGGCGGAAACCCAGTCGTTCAGGTCATCGATGAGTCTCTCGACGCTCCCGTCAGGGCGTACCTCGTAGGTGAACTGGACGTTGAAGATCTCGATGTTTCTGGCCCTGGTCTCCGCGTCGACGTCGCCGAAGTCGTACTCGACGACCGACTTCCAGATTTCGGCGTCCGAAGCCGGCTCGGCGGCCGCTGTCTTCGCCATCGCGTTGAGGAACTCCGACGCCGAGGCGGTAGCCGGAGCCTCGTTGCCGCCCATGTCCACCGCCGGCACGATGGTCGCGCCCGCCACGACGGCTGCGACAAGCGCCGCGGAGGCGACGTGCCGTCGGCGGCGGCTGTTCCGGACGGCGGACGCCTGCTCTGCGGCGGCAGCCGTGCGTACGGCCTCCAGTGCGGCGGCGACGACGTCGGCGGCAGGTGGTGCCGCGTCGCCCGCCGCGACCAGCAGTTCGGCGCCGGGCCAGTCGAGTTCGTCCTGTGCGTCGTGCGGAGTGGTCATGCGAAGTCTCCCTGCAGCTGGGTGAGGGTGGAGGTGGTGAGGCCTCGACGCAGCCGGGTGCGGGCCCGGTGCAGGCGTGAGCGGGCGGTGCCGGCCGGGATGCCGACGACGGCCGCCGCTTCGGTGGGCGTCAGTTGCTCCCAGGCGACGAGGAGCAGCAGCTCCCGTTCGACGGCCGGCAGTTCGCTGAGCTCGCGACGGAGGCGCTTCCCCGCTGCCGCCGCGTCCAGGCGCTGGTCCACGGCCTGCCATGGGTCCGTGGATATACCGTCGGCTGTCGGCGGTTGGGGAGCGCGGGCCAGCTGCTGCCAGTGCTGCGCCAACACCTTGCGCGTCACTCCGAAGAGCCAGGCGCGGGCCGAACCGCGGCTTGCGTCGAAGGTCCGGCGGGCCGCGAAGGCCTGCAGCCACACCTCGGCGAGCAGGTCGTCGGCGGCTGCCGGCGCCCGGCGCCTGAGGTAGCCGTGCAAGGCGGTCGAGTGCCTTGCGACCAGCGGCTCGAAGGCCGCTGGATCGCGGGCGGCGCCGCCCAGCAGTTCGTCGTCTGTTACGCGAACCATGGAAACCCCGACTCCTGACCGCGCGGACGGCGGCCTCACACGTACTTGCGCGATACGCGCCCGAGCGTTCGCGCACTGCGCCTCAGCCCCCGGGCGGTCGGCTGGGGGCTGAGGCGCCGCCTCCGCGTTTACTCAGCTCTGCTTCTTGTGCTGCTTGAAGAACTCCCAGATGAGGTCCGTGGCGACGACTCCGGCCTCCGCGTCCGACAGATCGCCTGATGTTGCTCCCGGCCAGGCGTGGCCCATTGCCGGCAGGTCGTAGGCCACGACGTCGCTGCCGTCCTTGCAGCGGGCCTTCGTGCTGGTGTACTTGGCCTTCTTCGCCGGGCGTCCCCTGTCCTTGCAGGCGAGGCGTTGCTTCCAGGTGGTGATTCCGGACTTGAAGGTCTCGTAGTAGCGGTCCTGTCCGCCGATGAACGTGATCACGGAGACGGGGGACTTCGGCATGTACGAGGCTTCCGCGGTCGCGGAGCCGCTGTAGCCGCCGCTGACCGGTGCCACCGCCGCGAACGTGTCGGACAGCTCCACCGCCAGCTTGAAGGACATGTCGCCGCCGTTGGAGATGCCGGTGGCGTACACGCGGGTGGGGTCGGCGTGCCACACCGTCACGAACTGCTTCACCAGTTCGCGCAGGAAGCCGACGTCGTCCTCCGCGCCGCAGCAGATGAGGGCGTTGAAGCCGCCGTCCAGGCCATCGGGATAGACGGTAAGGAAGCCCTCCGCGTCCGCCTTCTCGTCCATCCGTGAGATGAGCTGTGCCTGGGTGCCGGTGCCGGGGTAGTAGTGCAGGACCATCACCAGCGGCAGCGGGGTGCCCGGCGTGTAGCCGGGCGGTGCGTGCACGACGTAACCGCGCTGTTTGCCCTGCCAGTCGAGCGTCAGCATCTGGGTGCCGGGTTTGGGCTGTGCGGCCGGCGCGGCGCTCTTCGAGGGCTTCGCGGATGCCCTGGGTTTGTCGTCGGGTTCGGTGCCGCCCCCGCAGCCGACCGCGAGGAGCAGGAGCGTGACGGCGACGAGGGAGGTCAGGGGGCGTCGTAACGCCCATCTCAAGGCTTTGGTCATGAGGGCCAGGATGCGGGCGGGACCTGGCGCGGGCGAGGGGATGGATGGTCACGACCCCATGGAGATTCGGGTATGATCTCTTTCAGCTGATCAGGCCCCCATAGCTCAGTCGGCAGAGCGTCTCCATGGTAAGGAGAAGGTCAACGGTTCGATTCCGCCGAGGTCGAGGCCGCAGTGGAGGACCTCAAGGAGAAGCTGAAGGGCGAGGACGTCGCGCTCATCCGCGAGGCCAC
>NZ_JBFAXR010000269.1:0-2852 GCF_040680895.1 Streptomyces sp. NPDC051940
GCCCGGAGTACTGGCACTTCGTGGTCGCGATGGTCCTGACCGCGGGCTACGTCGTGGCCGGGGTGTACGCCACGGGCTGGCTGCGCGGACGGCGCCCCGGCCGTTGCCGGGGTCTCGCGGCCTAGGTCATACGTCCGCTGTTACCGCGGAGCGCGGTGTACATGGGGGTGCCCAGGGCGACGACGCCGACCGCGCCGGCCAGCTGCAGGACGTGCCTGATCCAGTCGATGCCCCGGGTGTCCTCGACGCCGATCCACGACGCGACGGCGTTGCCCAGCAGGCTGCCCACGATGCCGCAGACGATCGTCAGCCACCACGGGATGCTCTGCTTGCCGGGCAGGATGGCCCGGGCGATGTAGCCCAGGACCAGGCCCACGATGATCGCCCACAACCAGCTCATGGCCGCCTCCAATGCGACGTTGTGCGCAGGTCGTCCCAGTGTCCGCCCGGACGGCGTACGCCGCATGCCGGAGCCGTCCGTACGCGCCGTGCGCCGGGCCGCCCCCTGCGTCGGAGTACCCCCTCTCGGCGCCGTGCGCAGGGCGACGTATCGTGGGAAACACCCAGGGGCAGGTGGTGGAACGTGATGCGGAAGCGCGGCGGGACCCAGGTGTTCGCGATCACCGGGGCGCGCAAGGGGCTGGCCGAGGACGTGGCCGGCCGGCAGCGGCGCTACGTGATCTCGATGCTCGTACGCGCGGCCGCGGTGCTCGCGGCGGCGCTGCTGTGGAACGTGGAGCGCCATGTGGCCGTGGCGGCCCTGGTGCTGGGCACCTTCATGCCGTACGTCGCGGTGGTCATCGCGAACGCGGGGCGCGAGAACGCGCCCGGGCTCCCGGACGCCTTCATCCCCGCTCCCGTGCGGCCTGCGCTGGAGCAGTCCCGGGCCAGGGATGATCGGGCGGAAGGTGTAACGGAAGCTGAGGAAACGGACGCGGGTGGCGGCGGCCTGAACAGCTGAGTTGTGGAAAGCTCAAGAAAACCTCAGATCAATCACGTCGTTCTGCTGCCTCGCACCCCTGGTGCCGTGACATACTTCGTACGCGCTCCGCATCCCCCGTCGGAGCGACGGACCGACGCCGGGCGGCTCCCCCCGTGGCTGCCCGGCGTCGCCATGTCCGGACGGTCTCGTGCCGTCTCGCGCCGTCTCCCACCGGCGACTTCCGGGTGCCGGGCGGGTCGTAGGGTGGGGTTCGTGACCTCGTCCGAGAACGACCCCGTCATCTGCTCCGCGAAGGGCTGCCGCGCCTCCGCCGAGTGGGTGCTCGCCTGGAACAACCCGAAGCTGCACACGCCGGACCGGCGCAAGACGTGGCTGGCCTGCTCGGAGCACCGCGAGCATCTGTCACAGTTCCTGGGCGTGCGGGGGTTCCTGAAGGACGTGGTGGCGCTGGGTGACTGGCAGGACGCCGAGCAGCGGCCTTCGGCGGGGTAGGGCCTCGGCCCTCTGCTGCGGGGCCGTCAGTCCTTCTGCGGTGCCGTCAGCCGCCGATCGCCGACATCGGGCGGTCCGGCTGGACGAAGTCCGGGTCGTCCAGGCCCGCGCCCGCCTTCTTGCCCCACATCGCCTCCCGCCAGCGCTGCGCGACCGCCTCGTCGGGCGCGTCGGAGCGCAGCAGGGCGCGCAGGTCCGTCTCCTCGCGGGCGAAGAGGCAGTTGCGGATCTGGCCGTCAGCCGTCAGCCGGGTGCGGTCGCAGGCGCGGCAGAAGGGGCGGGTCACCGAGGCGATCACGCCCACCCGGTGCGGGCCGCCGTCGACGATCCAGCGTTCGGCCGGGGCGGAGCCGCGCTCCTCGCTGCCCTCCGGGGTCAGCTCGAAGCGGGTGCGCAGCGAGGCCAGAATGTCGCCGGCTGTGATCATGCCCTCGCGCTGCCAGCCGTGCTGGGCGTCGAGGGGCATCTGCTCGATGAAGCGCAGCTCGTAGTGGTGCTCGATCGCCCAGGCGAGGAGGTCGGGGGCCTCGTCGTCGTTCACGCCGGGCATCAGGACGGTGTTCACCTTCACCGGGTCCAGTCCGGCGGACCGGGCCGCGTCCAGTCCGCGCAGCACGTCCGCGTGCCGCTTGCGGCGGGTCATCCGCTGGAAGACGTCCGGGCGGAGGGTGTCCAGGGAGACGTTGACCCGGTCGAGGCTGGCGGCCTTCAGGGCGGTGGCGGTGCGCTCCAGGCCGATGCCGTTGGTGGTGAGCGACAGCTTCGGGCGGGGGGTGAGCTCGGCGCAGCGCTCGACGATGCCCGTGAGGCCGGGGCGCAGGAGGGGCTCGCCGCCGGTGAAGCGGACCTCGGTCACGCCGAGGTCGGTCACGGCGATGCGGACGAGGCGGACGATCTCGTCGTCCGTGAGGAGGTCGGGCTTGCCCAGCCATTGCAGGCCCTCCTCGGGCATGCAGTACGTGCAGCGCAGGTTGCACCGGTCGGTCAGGGAGACCCGGAGGTCGGTTGCCTGGCGACCGAACGTGTCCATGAGCATGGCGGTGACCCCTCCACGGATGCGCGCGCCTACGGCGTCACCTTACGGCAGGGCACGGACATCCGACAGCTTCCGGAACATCACATCCGCATTGCGGAATCCCTCGCCTGCGGCGGGCGGGGGTGCGGTGCCGGCGGCACGGGCGCCTGCGGCGGGCGGGGTTGTGGTCCCAGGGCGTCTTCGCCTGCGGCGGGCCGGGTTGTGGTCCCGGGGCTCGGCTGCCTGCGGCGGGCCTGGCTGTGGTCCCGGGGCGTTCGCCTGCGGCGGGCCTGGCTGTGGTCCCGGGGGCGCTGCCGCGTGCGGGGCCGCTGCGCCCGCCCGTGCCGCCCCCTGGGCGGCCCAGCCGCCCGCAGCGGTGCGGCCGCACCGCCTCGCGGCGAT
>NZ_JBFAXR010000270.1:0-2763 GCF_040680895.1 Streptomyces sp. NPDC051940
GCCCCCCCGCCGGGGGCCGCCCCCGGGGGGGGCCGCCCCGGGGCCCGCGGTGGCCGGGCCGGGGTTCGCGGCCGGCCGTTCAACCCGTGTTCCCCGGGAATGCGTTGACGTCACGTGCGTCACACCGCTAACGTTCCGGCCGCTCCACGCCCTGGGCGTGAGAACTCCCCCGCCCGGGCTGCCCCCACCACGGACCGGGAGGATCGTTGAAGAGAACCCGCTATCTGTTAGCGGCCGCCGCCGCCCTGTGCTCCCTGCTCATACCGGCGGCCGCCGGCGCCACGGGCGGATCACCCGCCCGCGACACGGCGGCCGGGCGGATATCCGTCGGCAAGACACCCGCCGCCGCCGCGCCGGCCCCGGACAAGCCGGCGAAGCCGAAGAGCACGAACCGGTACGACAGCACCGGACGCGAGACCGTCGCCCAGGCTGAGGCGCGCACCGACCTGGTGGCCCGGATGCGCAGCGCCGAGGGCGACGTGGGCACCGCCGACTATCTGCGATGCCGCAACGAGGCCCCGAACTCCGACGGGCCCGACGGGGTCACCCTCGACCACTTCAACTGGTGCAAGATCACCACCTTCACCTACGTCTCCGAGACGTGCACGGACATCAGCAACCCGGCCACCTGCACCGAGATCGGCCGCGTCCGCTTCCGCCTCACCCTGGCCGGCGAGGGCAACCAGGGCAGCAGCACCGCCGACCGGCGCCACACCGTGACCGTGATCCTGGACCAGCCCGTGATCGTCTCCGGAGCGCCCCGGATGTCCGACCAGCTGGTGGTGGCCGGGCGCTGCACCCCGACCACGGGCGGCTCCCCGATGTGCTCGATGAGCGGGACCGCGGCACGCACCCTCGGCGAGTGGATGCAGCCCGCGACCAGCACCGCCTGGATCACGTACACCTCCCCGGAGGGCAGCCACGAGGACGGGCTGGCCTTCTACACCTTCGGGGTCTGGTTCGGCAGCGAGACCGACCAGACCGTCGTCAACGGCAGCCGGTTCCGCTGCGACTCGGCGACCTACCTCGACTACTCCTACGGCTGCGTCTACCCGGACGTCACCGAGGTCTTCGACCTCACCGTGGACTCCGAGGTCAAGGAGTCCGCCGAGTTCATCTGGCGGGCCCAGAACCAGCCCGACCGGACCTTCCCGGTGTCCGAGTCCGCCAAGAGCATCCCCGGCTCCGTGGCGAGCGGCCGGCCGCTGCGCCGGACCACGGTCGCGAACAAGGACGGCAACCGCACCGAGTCCGTCAAGCAGTGCAGGATCTTCTTCGGCGAGCGCTACACCCGCGACAGCCGCGACTGCGACGAGTACCCCTTCGCCTCCACCGCCGAGGGCTCCAAGACCGGCGGCACCGGCACCGCGCACTACGCCGTCCAGCCGCTGAACTCCGCCCACAACCAGAAGGCCGGCTCCCGGCTCGACCGCTTCTACAACGACCAGCGCATCCTGCGCGACGAGGACTCCTTCTACACCAGGCTGGTCGATCCCGACGGCAGCGCCTACGGCGGACCGCCCGCGCCGCCCTCCGGCGTCGCCGCCCCCGTCGTCCACCCCACCTGCAGCACCAACGACCTCCCGGAGGTCAAGGACCTGCAGACCAAGGTGACGCCCGAGCCGCAGTTCCTCGACTACGCCCGCACCACGGCGAACGGCTGGACCGGCGGCGACTCCACGTACTCCTTCCGGCTGCCGGACGGGCGTGAGCTCTACCTGTTCTCCGACACCTTCCTGGGCCCGCTGAACGCCGACGGCACCCGGCCGCTGAGCGCCAAGCTGATCAACAGCTCCTTCGTGGTCCGCAACGGCAGCTCGATGACCACCATCCACGGCGGGACCGTCAACAGCCCGAAGGCCCTCATGCCGCCGGCGATCGACAACCGCTGGTACTGGCTCGGCGACGGGATGGTCGCCAGCCGGGGCGGCACGGACTATCTGCAGGTGATGTTCCAGGAGTACCGGGGCACCAACGACGGCTCCGCGCTGCCCTTCGCGTTCGTACGCAACGTGGTCGCCACGTTCGCGCTGGACGATCTGACCAAGCCCGTCTGGATCGACCCGCTGCCCTCCGACACCGGTGTGGCCTGGGGCTCGGCGCTGCTGCCGGCCTCCCGCAGCGGCGACGGGTACACGTACGTCTACGGCGTCAGCAACGACCCGGTGCACAAGAAGATGCACATCGCCCGGGTCCGCGGCAGCGATCTGACGAACGTCGACGACTGGCAGTTCCTGAAGACCGGCGTGACCGGCGACAGCTGGATGCACCGCGAGACCGAGGGCAGCACCTATCTGAGCGGCGTGGCCAACGAGTACAGCGTCACCCCGTGGCGCGGCCAGTTCGTGCTGATCAGCCAGAACAGCACGGAGGCGTTCAGCAACAAGATCCGCCTCTGGTCGGGGTGCGACCCGTACAGCTTCGCGTTCTGGGTTGACCACGACGTGGTCTACGAGATGCCCGAGACGGGTCTGTGGGGCAGCTACGGTGACGCCGACGTCTTCGCCTACAACGCCCACGCCCATCCCATCCTGCAGGACGGCGACCGGTGGGTGGTGTCGTACAACGTCAACAGCTTCGACAACCGGATGACGTCGGACGGCGCGCACTACCGGGACCCGAGCATCTACAAACCGCGGTTCATCTCCTTCCGGCTGGTCCCCGCCGGCGTCGTCCGCGCCCAGCGCGAACTGCCGCGCGAGCGCCGCCCCGGCCCGCGCCAGCCGCCCCTGGGTGACGATGACGGCCTTCGGCGCCCCGGTC
>NZ_JBFAXR010000271.1:0-2758 GCF_040680895.1 Streptomyces sp. NPDC051940
GCCGCCGCCCGGCGCGCGCCGGGCGCAGGGCCGCGGGTGCGCGCCTGTCGGTCAGGGTCGTGACCGTCATGCGAGGTCGCGCTTCGTCTGCTGGGCCAGCTGCTCCGCGGCGTCGCGCAGCACGGCGGCCGGGTCGGCGCCCTTCACCAGCACCTTCACCTGCGCGTCGCTGGCGAGCTTGAGGGCGCGGGCGTAGTCGCCGGAGTAGTTGGTGGCGTCGGCGCCCTCGCCGAGCAGCTGGGTGAAGGTCTCCAGGGGTGCCTGGCCGCCGTAGAAGTCGTTCTTACGCGCGTACATCGGGTCCGCGTAGGCGGAGGTCAGGGCGGGGAAGACGCCGCCCGCGGTGAACATGCCGTTCATCGAGGCGGGCTTGGTCAGGGCGTACTCCACGAACGTCCAGGCCGCCCGGCGGCGCGGGCTGGAGGCGGAGACCGCCAGGTGTGTCGAGTTGACGATGGCGGTGCGCTTCCCGCCCGCCGTCACCGCGGGCGGGCTGGTCAGGCGCCACTTGCCCTTCTGCGCGGGGAACTTGGTCTCCAGGTAGTGCACCGCCCAGGCCGCCAGCGGCGAGGCCGCGACCGTGTCGGCGGAGACCAGCTTGGACCAGCCCTGCTCGCCGGAGGAGTCGCCCACCAGACCGGCGTCGTTGAGCTCCTTGATGATGGTCAGGGAGCGGACCGCCTCCTCGGAGCCGAGGGTGACCTTCCCGTCGAAGTCGAAGTAGAAGGCGCCCTGGAGCTGCATCAGCCCCTGCAGGAAGTCGCAGTCGGGGCCGGGGGTGGCGGGCTTGTTGAGGCCGAACATGTAGGCCCCGGGGTTGGCCTTGCGGAATCTGCCGGCCGCGGCGACGACGTCCTCCCAGGTCTCGAACGACACCGGGTCCAGGCCGGCCTTGTCGAACATGTCCTGGCGGTAGAAGAAGCCGAGCGGGTTGACCTCCCAGGGCAGGGCGTACGCGTGCCCGTCCTTGCCGGAGACGACGGGCCACAGGCCCTTGGCGAACTCGTCCTTGTGCTTGTCGGCGCCCAGCTCCGAGAGGTTCGCCAGGCCCCCGGGGAACTTCTCCAGGTAGCCGGGGAGGTAGTCGCAGCCTATGTGCAGCACATCGGCCAGGCCCCGGCCGCCGGAGGCCATGCCGACGGTGATCTTGTCCCAGATCGCCGGGTTGCCGACGTCCTGGACGTCGACGGTGATCCCGGGGTTGTCCTTCTGGAACGCGGGGACGACGCCGCGCAGCGCCTCGGCGGCCGTCGTCCACGACCAGACGGTGACCTTGCCGGTCGCCGCGTCGCCGCCGCCGGCCGACTCGCCGCCGGAGCCGCTGCACGCGCTGAGCGCGGGGCCCGCGGCGAGGGTGAACAGGCCGGCCGAGGAGGCGCGGAGGACGGTGCGGCGGGAGGGGTGTGACATGTGGGTCTCCTTGGGAGGGTGGGGTGGTGGTGCCTGGAGGTGCGGGGATCCCTTCGGGGGATGGTCGGGAGGGCTGGTGGCTCTGGAGCCGGCGCCGGCGTTCTACGGGGCAGGGCTCGGCGGACCGGGGCGGCCCCAGGGGTGCTCGGAGCCGCCCGTCGCCCGCCGGCCCTCAGCGCCGGACCGCCCGCAGCGCCTCGGCGAGGCGGTGCGCCGTGGCGCGGGGCGTGGTCGCGTGCGGTGCGAGGCGTATCCAGTCACCGCGCTGCGTCGTGCTGAGCCCGGCGGCGGCCAACTGCCCCTGCACCGCTGCCGGATCGGCGCCGGGCAGCCGCAGCCGCCCGATGCCGCCACCGCCGGGGGCGGCCACCTCGGCGCCCGCGGAGCGCGCCGCGTCGAGCAGCGAGCCGAGCGCCTCGGCGATCCGGGCGGCGATCCGTCCGACGCCCACGCGGTGCACCAGCGCGAGCCCGGCCCCCAGCGCGGCGACGGCGGGGCCGTCCGGATTGGTGAAGGTGTGCGCGACGGCGCCGGGCAGGGCGGGTCGCGGGTGCGCGAGCCCGCCCAGCGGATCGTGTACGCCGGACCAGCCCCCGAGCCCCGGTTCGAGCAGGCCGGCCACCCGGTCGCGGACCAGCAGCAGCGCGGCGCCCCAGCCGGACCGCAGCCACTTCTGCCCGCCGCACGCGAGGAGGTCGGCCGCGTCGGCGTCGGTCTCCACCGCGCCCAGCGCCTGGACGGCGTCGACGACGAGCACGCGGCGCGGACCGATCACCTCCTTGATCTCGGCGAGCGGGGTCCGGAACCCGGTCAGGGCGTCCACCGCGCACACGGACACCGCCCGGACCCCGTCGTCCAGGCGGGCCCGCACCGTGTCCGCCGTGACCGGCCCGTCCAGCTCCCGTACGCCGAGCCCGCCGCGCTCCGCGGCGCGCAGCCACGGGTACACCGCGGCGGGGAAGTCGCTCCGGGACACCAGCACCGTCCCGGGCCCGCGCAGCGCGTGCGCGGCGGCGAACATGCCGTGCGAGGTGGAGCTGACGAGCGCGACCTCGTGCGGGGCCGCGCCGAGCAGCGCGGCCCCCGCGGCGACGGTCCGGGCCTGCTCCGCCTCGAACGCGGCCAGCGCCGGGTGCCCCTGGCTCCTGATGGTCCGCGCGGCCCGGACCAGGACCTCGCTCACATCGGCCGAGACCGGCCCGAAGCGCGCGAAGTCGAGGTAGCCCGAGGGCTCGTCGAACTGGTTCAGGTACGCCGGCGTCACGCCCACCGCCACGCTCTGCCTGTCCGACGGCAGCGGCTGCGACGCCTCGCGGATCAGCGCCTCCGCCCTGAGCACGGACGCATC
>NZ_JBFAXR010000272.1:0-2582 GCF_040680895.1 Streptomyces sp. NPDC051940
CAGGGGGCACGAACAGGGGCAGCGGGAGCACGAACAGGGCGCACCGACCCACGCTCACCGCCTTGATCCCCTACACCACCACAAGGGACGCCATCATGCGCCGCTCCAGCGGCGTACCACTTGGCCAGGCGGCGGGAGATCCCGGCTTCCGCGACGTGCGCGATCGGACGTCCGCCGTCCACGCGCTCACAGAATCGGCGACGCCCTCCTGGCGTCAGCGGGTCGTTGGGATGCCCCGCCACATCAGCCCGTTGACGTACCAGCTCTGAGTGTCAATCGGTTCAGCGTGCACCGAGTGTCAACGGTCACGAAATTCGGCTCTGTCACTGATCTTGTGACGATGAGAGTGCCGAAGGCTTACTGAGGATTTTCAGACCGGCCCCGATCGGGTGACACGGTCCGGCGAACCTGCTGGTCAGAGGCTCAGCTCGCAACCATCGGGTGACGCACTTGAAAACGCTCCTTACCTTCTTGGCGGGTCTGTTCCGCTCATTCGTACGATCGGAAGGCCCAGGGGCGCCGGATGTGGCTCAAAAAGCTCATGCCGATCGTGTGGCTTTCAGTGATTGGCCGCCCGGCGCCCCGCGACGACACGGCCACTCATTGGGATGCGCGAACCTCATCGCTTCGTAAGGACACGTCGGCGTGGTCGTCTGCCGGGACCAGGAACACGGATCCTCGAGGAGGCACAAGTGCCGCAACTGTGGGCGGGAACGGACGCGGGCAAGAGCGAGCACCACTGCACGGTGATCGATGCCGGGGGCGAGCGAAGGCTGTCACGGCGGGTATCCAACGACGAGACGACCCTGCTCGAGCTGATCGGCGAGGTCCTCGACCTCAGCGAGGGCGAGCCGGTCACCTGGGCCATCGATCTGAACGCGGGCGGTGCCGCACTGCTGATCACCCTGCTGGCCACCCACGGACAGAAGGTGCTCTACATCCCGGGCCGGACCGTCCACCACGCCTCCCGCTCCTACCGGGGCGACGGCAAGACGGACGCCAAGGACGCCTACGTCATCGCTGACCAGGCCCGCATGCGCCGCGACCTGCACCCTCTGCAGGAACAGGACGAGATCGCCGTCGATCTGCGGATCCTTACCGCGCGACGCTACGACCTCACCGCAGACCGCACCCGCGCGATCAATCGGCTGCTCGCCCAGCTCCTGGAGTACTTCCCCGCCCTGGAACGAGCCTTCAACTACAGCGCCTCCAAGGCCGCGCTCGTCCTGCTGAGCGGCTACCGGACGCCGGCCGCCCTGCGCCGGATCGGCCAGTCCCGCCTGGCCGGCTGGCTGTCGAACCGCAAGGTGCGAAACGCCCCTGCGGTGTCGGCCACCGCGCTCGCTGCGGCGCAGGCCCAGTACACGGTGATTCCGGGCGAGAGGACCGCCGCGGCCGTGGTCCGCACCCTGGCCGCAGCGGTGACGGCCCTGGACGAAGAGATCGCCCGCACCGACGCGCTGATCGAAGCGCGGTTCCGCGAGCACGCGCACGCTGCGGCGATCACCAGCCTGCCGGGCATGGGCAGCCTCCTTGGTGCCGAATTCATTGCCTGCACCGGCGGGAACCTGGACGCCATCGGCAGCTCGGGCCGCCTGGCCGGCATCGCCGGCCTGGCCCCGGTTCCCAAGGACTCCGGACGCATCAGCGGCAACATGCGCCGACCGCACCGCTACCACCGCCGTCTCCTGCGCGTCTTCTACCTGTCCGCGCTGGTCGCCGCTCGGTGCTGTTCGACGTCCAGGACCTTCTACGAGCGCAAGAGGAGCGAGGGAAAGTCGCACAAGCAGGCCGTCCTCGCCCTTGCCCGGCGCCGCCTCGACGTCTTGTGGGCCCTCATACGCGACCAGCGGACCTTCACCCCCGAGCCACCTCAACGCGGCCTTGCAGCGGCATAGCGCGGCCCCGCCCACCACCGCCCTTGACAAACCTGATTGGGAATCACTGATTCGCTTCGGCGTGAGCGCTGGCACCAGCCTGACAGAGTTCGGCCACCATGGCGGTGGCGACTTCGAGCAATGCTCATGACCTGTGGATCGACCTCGGGTTGGACGCGAAGGGCGTACCTTCCCGAATGATCGACTTCTGGTCATCGAGTAGGCCGACGTTGCACCGTCGGTCGGGAAGGCATGCCCGTGCTGAGCGTAGTAAATGCCGATGCGACAACCGAGACCGGCTCCCTGATCGACGACATCGTCCGCGAGGGCGCGAGGCGGATGCTGGCCGCCGCCCTGGAGGCTGAAGTTGACGCCTATATAGCCGCGTTGACCGACCAGCGGGACGAGAACGGGCGCCGCCTGGTGGTCCGCAACGGCTATCACCGGCCGCGCTCGGTGACCACTGCGGCCGGAACAGTCGAGGTCAAGGCCCCGCGTGTCAACGACAAGCGCGTCGACGCGGCCAACAGGTGAGCGCAAGCGGTTCTCCTCGGCAATCGTGCCGCCGTGGTGCCGCAAGTCCCCGAACCTCCGCAACTGCGGGCCCTATGGCGCTCCCGGTGCGTCTGCCACGGCGGCTGCGATCAAAGCCACCAGGTTGTCGGTCCAGCAGTCTGATTCCTTGGTCGCCACCTCGACACCGCA
>NZ_JBFAXR010000273.1:0-2580 GCF_040680895.1 Streptomyces sp. NPDC051940
GTCGCCGCCCTGGCGCGCGCCTACGCGGGCGCCTGGGCGGACTTCGCGGCGGCCCTGGGTCAGAAGCCCGCGGGCTCGGTGTAGACGCCCCACTCGTCGCGCAGCGCGTCGCAGATCTCGCCGAGGGTGGCCTCCGCGCGGACGGCGTCCAGCATGGGCGCGATCATGTTGGAGCCGTCGCGGGCGGCGGTGAGCATCGCGTCCAGCGCGGCGCGCACCGCGGCGTCGTCGCGGCCGGCCTTGCGGGCGGCCAGCACCCGCACCTGCTCGCGCTCCACCTCGTGGCTGACGCGCAGGATCTCCAGGTCGCCGGTGACGGACCCGGTGTGGCAGTTGACGCCGACGACCCGCTTCTCGCCCTTCTCCAGCGACTGCTGGTAGCGGAAGGCCGACTCGGCGATCTCGCCGGTGAACCAGCCGTCCTCGATGCCGCGCAGGATGCCCGAGGTGATCGGGCCGATCGGGTGCTGCCCGTCCGGGTGCGCCCGCAGACCGCGCTCCTTGATCTGGTCGAAGATCTTCTCGGCGTCGGCCTCGATCCGGTCCGTGAGCTGCTCGATGTACCAGGAACCGCCCAGCGGGTCGGCGACGTTGGCGACGCCGGTCTCCTCCATCAGCACCTGCTGCGTGCGCAGCGCGATCTCCGCGGCCTGCTCCGAGGGCAGCGCCAGGGTCTCGTCGAGGGCGTTGGTGTGCAGGGAGTTCGTCCCGCCGAGGACGGCCGCGAGGGCCTCGACCGCGGTGCGTACGACGTTGTTGTACGGCTGCTGCGCGGTCAGCGAAACCCCGGCGGTCTGGGTGTGGAAGCGCAGCCACTGCGCCTTGTCGGTCTTCGCGCCGTAGACCTCCTTCATCCAGCGCGCCCAGATCCGGCGGGCGGCGCGGAACTTGGCGATCTCCTCGAAGAAGTCGAGGTGCGCGTCGAAGAAGAAGGACAGGCCGGGCGCGAAGGTGTCGACGTCGAGCCCGCGCGACAGGCCCAGCTCGACGTAGCCGAAGCCGTCGGCGAGGGTGTACGCCAGCTCCTGCGCGGCCGTCGCCCCGGCCTCGCGGATGTGGTAACCGGAGACGGAGAGCGGCTTGTACGCCGGGATGCCCTTGGCGCAGTGCTCCATCAGGTCGCCGATGAGGCGCAGATGGGGCTCGGGCTCGAAGAGCCACTCCTTCTGCGCGATGTACTCCTTGAAGATGTCCGTCTGCAGCGTGCCGTTGAGGACGGCCGGGTCGACGCCCTGGCGCTCGGCGGCGACGAGGTACATGCAGAAGACGGGGACGGCGGGGCCGGAGATCGTCATCGATGTCGTGACGTCGCCGAGCGGGATGTCCTTGAACAGGACCTCCATGTCGGCGGCCGAGTCGATGGCCACACCGCAGTGGCCGACCTCGCCCAGGGAGCGCGCGTCGTCGGAGTCGCGGCCCATGAGGGTCGGCATGTCGAAGGCGACCGAGAGGCCGCCGCCGCCGGCGCCGAGGATCATCTTGTAGCGCTCGTTCGTCTGCTCGGCGTTGCCGAAGCCGGCGAACTGGCGGATCGTCCAGGTGCGGCCGCGGTAGCCGGTCGGGTACAGGCCGCGGGTGAAGGGGTACTCACCGGGCCAGCCGATGCGCTCGAACCCCTCGTACGTGTCGCCGGGGCGGGGGCCGTAGGCCGGTTCGACCGCGTCACCGGAGAGCGTGGTGAAGTCGGCGTCGCGCTTGCGGGCCGCGTCGTAGCGCGCCTGCCAGCGGCTGCGCCCTGCCTCGATGGCCTCGGGGTCCACGTTCCGCCTCCTTGGGTGGCGCGGCGTCGCGCCTGGGGGTGCGGGGGCCTGCGGGGCCCCCGGAGAAATACTAGGACGTCCTAGTAAGTGTCTCCGGTTAACGCTCGCTTACGCAAGGCGCCCGAAGGGTGGCGCGGGCCACGTTCGGGTGACGGCCGGGGCACGGTCAGCTCCGGGCCGCCACGGGTACCACGGCTCCGGTGGCAGCGTAGTAGTTCTGCTGGAGCGACATGCCGTCCCGCCAGGAGGTCGCGGCCCACTGCCCGGCGCCCGCGTCCCAGACGATCTGGGTCGGCGTACGGCCCGAGTCGACGACCATGTCCGCCACCGCGGAGGCGGTCGTCGGCGAGGCGGCGGCGGCGCGCAGGTCCGACAGGTCGTTGCGCAGCCGCACCTCGTCGTCCAGGATCCTGCCGTTGCCCGGGTCGACCGCCACGGTGTGCACCTTGCCGTCCTCGCCGAGGACGTCCACGTTCCAGCGGGCGTAGCCGGCGTCCGTCTCCAGGCTCTCCCCCACGACCGCCCCGTCGTGCCGCCGGACGGCCGCGTCGCGCGCCGCGGCGGCGTCGACCCTGGCCGCGGCGAGGGTGCGCCGGACCTCCTGCGGGTACGGCAGCCGTTCGTCGACGTGTACGGACGAGTGGGCGTAGTCGGCGCTGTCGCCCTTGGAGAGGTAGAGCCCCAGGAAGACGACCGCGAAGGCGGCGCACCCGACGGTGAGCAGCGTGCCGGCCCTCCGCCGGGGCGCCCGGGGAGCGCGGGCGGTACGGGTGGGGGGCCGGGCGGCCCCCCCCCCCCCGCGCGCCGCGCCGCCCGGGCC
>NZ_JBFAXR010000274.1:0-2444 GCF_040680895.1 Streptomyces sp. NPDC051940
GGCTCGCCGGCTGGCACCCGCCGGTGCGCCGCCCCCGCCCCCCCCCCCACCCCCGGGCGGCCCGCCGCCGGGCCCCCCCCCCCGCGCCCGCTGTCAGCCGATCGGCACCGGGTCCGCGTCCGGGACGCCGGCCCGGACCGTGCGGATGAGCTCGGTCACCGTACGGGCCATGGCCTCGCGCCCCACCGACAGATAGCGGCGCGAGTCGACGGCGTCCGGGTTCGCCGTCAGATAGGCGCGGATGGCCTGCGTCATCGCGATGTTCAGCGCCGTGCCGACGTTGACCTTGGCGATGCCGCCGCGCACCGCCGCGGCCAGCTCGTCGTCCGGGACGCCGGACGAACCGTGCAGCACGAGGGGTACGTCGAGGGTGCCCGACAGCCGTGCCAGCAGGTCGTGGTCGAGGACCGCGTCGCGGGTCGTCATGGCATGCGAGCTGCCGATGGCGACCGCCAGGGCGTCCACGCCGGAGTCCCGGACGTAGCCGAGGGCCTCCAGCGGCCGGGTCCGCGCACCCGGTGCGTGCGCGTCGAGCGGCGGCTCGCCCTTCTTCCCGCCGACCTGGCCCAGCTCGGCCTCCACCCACAGCCCGTGCGCGTGCCCCCACTCGGCCGCGGCCTTGGTCGCCGCGAGGTTACGGGCGTAGGTCAGCCGCGCCGCGTCGTACATCACGGAGCTGAAGCCCGCGTCCGCCGCCTGGCGCAGCAGTTCGTCGCTCTGCACATGGTCCAGGTGCAGGGCGACGGGTACGGCGGCCAGCTCGGCGGACGCGCGGGCCGCCTGGGCCAGCGGCATCAGCCGGCCGTACCGGAACTTCACCGCGTTCTCGCTGATCTGCAGGATCACGGGGGACCGCGCGGCCTCCGCGCCGGTGATCACGGCCTCGATGTGCTCGAGCGTGATGACGTTGAAGGCGGCCACGGCGCTCTTCGCCTGCGCCGCGGCGGCGACCAGGTCGCCGGTCTGTGCGAGGGGCATGGGTGGTCTCCGAGCCGGTCAGGAATGGGTGAGGATGACCGAGCGGGTCAGGTGTCTCGGCTGGTCGGGGTCGAGCCCGCGGGCGGCGGCTACGGCGACCGCGAGCCGCTGGGCGCGGACGAGCTCGGCGAGGGGGTCCAGGCTGCCGGCCACCCACAGCGCGCCGGTGCCCCGGACCTGCTCGGCGAGGCCGTCGGGCGCCTGGCCGAACATCCAGGTGGCGGTGCCGGCGGTGGTCACGCTGATGGGGCCGTGGCGGTACTCCATGGCGGGGTAGGCCTCGGTCCAGGACAGCGAGGCCTCACGCATCTTGAGGGCGGCCTCGTTGGCGAGCCCGACGGTCCAGCCGCGGCCGAGGAAGGTGAACTGACCGCACTCCACGAGCCCTTCGGGCAGCGGCTCGGCGAGGGCGCGCTCGGCGTCGCGGACGACGCTGTCGCTGTGCAGGCCGAGGTGGGCGCGGAGCAGCGTCAGGGCGGTGGTGGCGAAGCGGGTCTGGACGACGGAGCGCTCGTCGGCGAAGTCCAGCACGAGGACGTCGTCCGCAGCGGTCATGACCGGGGTCTCGGGGTCGGCGGTGATGGCGGTGGTGGGTATCTCGCCGCGCAGCCGCGCGAGCAGCTCCAGCACCTCGGTGGTGGTGCCGGACCGGGTCAGGGCGATGACGCGGTCGTAGCGCCGCCCGAAGGGGAACTCGGAAGCGGCGAAGGCGTCGGTCTCGCCGTGCCCCGCGCCCTCACGGAGGGCGGCGTACGCCTGGGCCATGAACAGCGAGGTCCCGCAGCCTACGACCGCCACGCGGTGCCCCTGGGCGGGGAGCCCGGGGGCGTCTTGCGCGGCGGACGCTGCGCGGGTCCAGCACGTGGGCTGGGACGCCAGTTCGTCTTCGACGTGGGTCATGCGTTTCCCCTCTTAGTGATGCAGTTTCCTGCACATTACCTTGCGCTTTCGCGCACCTTCAAGCATTCTGCGGGGCCAACTTCGGTGCGCTGGGGTCCGTGGGCCTATGGGTCCGGTGCCGGTCGCGCTGCATGCGTCCGGTCGCGCTTGCGCCTGCGGCGCGATTCGGCGCTTCGCGCCTCAGTCCTCAAACGCCGGACGGGCTGGGGGTGCGGTTACGTCGGCTGACGCGTTTCGGGCTTCGCCCGAAGTCCTCAAACGCCGGACGGGCTGGAGGTGCGGTTGCGTCGGCTGACGCGTTTCGGGCTTCGCCCGAAGTCCTCAAACGCCGGACGGGCTGGGAAGGGAGCCGGTCACGATGGAAGGGGTGGAAGGGGACGGGCAGGCTGGATGAGTGGTGGTCGGGCTGGCAAGGGGTGGCTTCGCCGGTACAGCGCAGCGGAGCCGGTTCACCTGCGCCGGTCCGCCGGAGGTATCCCTCGGCGGAGCGCCAGCGGAGCCGATCGCTTCGCATCCGGCGGTCGAACTGGGTGAGCCGCGGGCGCACCAGATGGCCCCGGGCCAGG
>NZ_JBFAXR010000275.1:0-2442 GCF_040680895.1 Streptomyces sp. NPDC051940
GGGTGCCGGAGCGCAGCCGGGCGCGCAGCTGGGCATCGTAGGCGGCGCGGTACTCGAGTTCGGGGGCGCCGGGGCCGCCCCTTCCGTGCTGGCGGGGTCAGCCCGCGTAGGGCTTCGCCTCCAGGATCTTGACCATCGCCTTCTTGCCGTTCGGCAGCTCGTACGTGGCCTCCTCGCCGATCTTCTTGCCGCCCACGCCCTGGCCGAGCGGGGACTGGGGCGAGTAGGTCTCGATGTCCGAGGAGGCGTACTCGCGCGAGGCGAGCAGGAACGTCATCGTGTCGTCCTCGTCGCCGTCGAAGGCGATCGTCACGACCATGCCGGGCTCGACGATGCCGTCGTCCGCCGGGGTCTCGCCGATCTTCGCCTTCTCCAGGAGCTGGGTGAGCTGGCGGACGCGGAGTTCCTGCTTGCCCTGCTCCTCCTTGGCGGCGTGGTAGCCGCCGTTCTCCCGCAGGTCACCCTCCTCGCGGGCCGCCGCGATCTTGGCGGCGATCTCAACGCGTGCGGGACCCGACAGGTACTCCAGCTCGGCCTTGAGCTGGTCGTACGCCTCCTGGGTCAGCCAGGTGACGTTGTCGCTGGTCTGGGTCACAGGTGCTCCTCGTCGGTGTGCTTCTCAAAAGATTGAGGGTGGATATTGAGGGTGGATACAGTCAACGCCCTACCCAGAAGGTGTGCGCCTTCTCGAGTGGGGCGAAACCACGATCGTAACAATTCCGGCAGCCGGCCGGGAGGGTAAAACGTCCCGGCCCGGCACCCTCCGGCCATCCGCCGGATACCCGCCGGTCAGCCGTGCGACGTGCAGCCGATGAGTTCCACGCTGGTGGCCCGGGCCGTGGTGCGGATCGCGGCCTGTACGGACTCCGCGGAGGTGCCGGGCTCGATCGTGACGTCCCGGCGGCCCACCTCGGACTTGTCCTCGGCCAGGGCGCGCAGCGTGCACACGCCGGTGACCTGGGAGTCCTTGTGGACCTCCAGATCCACGGCGACGCGCGTGCCGGATTCCACCCGGAAGGTGATCAGCTGGCCGGAGACCTCCGTGCCCGCCACGTAGTCGTAGCCGAACCAGCCGACGACCCCGAGACCCAGCACCCCGAGCACGCCGCCGATGATCTTCAGCCGGCGGTCGGCGCGGGCGTCGTCCGTGGAGGCGCGTCCGTATCGCCCCTCGGGCGGGCGTACCTCACGTGCGGACATGGCCGATCCTCTGTGGTCCTGGGGGCCCGGACGTCGCAGGCCCGGGGCCCGCGACGGGGGTGCGGAATGAATTGTCAGTCCTTTCCGTCACTATAGAAGCCGCTCTCGTACGCGAGCGAACCGCCCGCCTCGTAGGCGGGTGAACTGCCCGCCCAGTACGCGGGCGTACTGCCCACCCGGCTGCCACACGCTGGACCGAGACGTTCAAGGACCGGATCTTGACTGAGCAACTGCGACTGATGGCCGTCCACGCCCATCCCGACGACGAGTCGAGCAAGGGCGCGGCCACCATGGCCAAGTACGTGTCCGAGGGGGTCGATGTGATGGTCGCCACCTGCACCGGTGGCGAGCGCGGCTCGATCCTGAACCCCAAGCTCCAGGGCGACAGGTACATCGAGGAGAACATCCACGAGGTGCGCCGCAAGGAGATGGACGAGGCCCGGGAGATCCTCGGCGTCAGCCAGTCCTGGCTGGGCTTCGTCGACTCCGGGCTGCCCGAGGGCGACCCGCTGCCCCCGCTGCCGGAGGGCTGCTTCGGCCTGCAGGACGTGGACGAGGCCGCGGGCGCGCTGGTGAAGCTGATCCGCGAGTTCCGGCCGCACGTGCTCACCACGTACGACGAGAACGGCGGCTACCCGCACCCCGACCACATCATGACCCACAAGATCACGATGGTGGCCTTCGAGGCCGCCGGCGACCCTGAGAAGTACCCGGAGGCCGGTGAGCCCTGGCAGCCGCTGAAGGTCTACTACAACCAGGGCTTCAACCGTCCGCGCACCGAGGCGCTGCACGCCGCGCTGCTGGAGCGCGGCATGGAGTCCCCGTACGGCGAGTGGCTGGAGCGCTGGAAGGAGTGGAACCGCAAGGAGCGCGAGATCACCACCTTCGTGCCCTGCGCCGACTACTTCGCGATCCGTGACAAGGCGCTCATCGCGCACGCCACGCAGATCGACCCCGACGGCCCGTGGTTCAAGGTGCCGCTGGAGATCCAGCAGGAGGTCTGGCCGACCGAGGAGTACGAGCTGGCGAAGTCGCTCGTGGAGACCTCCCTCCCCGAGTCCGACCTCTTCGCCGGCATCCGCGACAATTGATGCCGTGAGTACTTATCTGGCTGCCGTCGAGCTCCTTCCCCTGGCGAAGGAGCTCGACGCTGGCAGGCTGTCCCGGACAGCGTGTCGCGCTCCTCGTCGGTCAGCGCGCTCTGCAGGAAGCGGTGGTAGAGCCGGTGCATCTGCACCCGGT
>NZ_JBFAXR010000276.1:0-2358 GCF_040680895.1 Streptomyces sp. NPDC051940
GCCCTTGGCGTAATGCCGCTCGATGTAGTACTGGCCGATGCTGAAGACGCTGGTGAAGAAGAGGTACCAGATCGCCGCGACGAAATACATCTCGACGATCGTGCCCGGGGGCTTCGACGTGACGTCGAGGACCACGCGGTTCACGTCGCGGACCTCGTTCGTGATGCGGGTGGAGATCTTCGCCAGCACGTCGTACGGCATCCGCGTCCAGTCCGCCGTCATCGCGTCCTCCGAGGACACCGGACGGAGCACGATCGGGTGGCCGTACGTGCGGCCGTCGCCCTGGACGCCGACGCTGCGGACGTCCGCCAGGAGGACCACCGGGCACTGCCAGATCTCGCGGTCCAGGCCCGCCGCCGTCAGCTCCTCGCGGGCGATCGCGTCCGCGTCGCGCAGCAGGTCGAGGCGGTCCTTCGTGACCTCGCCGACGATCCGGATGCCCAGACCCGGACCCGGGAAGGGCTGGCGCTGGACGATCTCCTCCGGCAGGCCCAGCTCCGCGCCGACCATGCGGACCTCGTCCTTGAACAGCCGCCGCAGCGGCTCGACCAGCTGGAACTCCAGGTCCTCCGGCAGGCCGCCCACGTTGTGGTGGGACTTGATGTTCGCCGTGCCCGTGCCGCCGCCGGACTCGACGACGTCCGGGTAGAGCGTGCCCTGGACCAGGAACTCCACCTCGCCGCCGTGCTCGGCGATGATCTCCGCCTGCGCCTGCTCGAAGACCCGGATGAACTCCCGGCCGATGATCTTGCGCTTCTCCTCGGGGTCGGAGACGCCCTTCAGCGCGTCGAGGAAACGCTCCTGCGCGTCGACGACCTTCAGCTGGACGCCGGTGGCCGCGACGAAGTCCTTCTCGACCTGCTCCGTCTCGCCCTTGCGCATCAGCCCGTGGTCGACGTACACGCAGGTCAGCTGGTCGCCGATGGCCCGCTGGACGAGCGCCGCGGCGACCGCGGAGTCCACGCCGCCGGACAGACCGCAGATGGCGCGCTTGGTGCCGACCTGCTCGCGGATCGCGGCGATCGACTCCTCGACCACGTTCGACGTGGTCCACGTCGGCTGCAGCCCCGCGCCCCGGTACAGGAAGTGCTCCAGCACCTGCTGACCGTGGGTGGAGTGCATGACCTCGGGGTGGTGCTGTACGCCGTACAGCTTCTTGGCGTCGTTCTCGAAGGCGGCGACCGGGACGCCGTCCGTCGAGGCGGTGACCGTGAAGCCCTCGGGGGCCGCCGAGCACGCGTCGCCGTGCGACATCCACACGTCCTGCTCGTCCGGGGTGCCGGAGAAGAGGGTGGACGACGGGTGGCTGACGGACATCTTCGTACGCCCGTACTCGCGGCTGCCCGTGTTGTCGACCGTGCCGCCCAGGGTCTGGGCCATCAGCTGGAAGCCGTAGCACATGCCGAAGACCGGGACGCCGGCCTCGAAGATCGCGCGGTCCAGCTGGGGCGCCTCCTCGGCGTACACCGAGGAGGGTCCGCCGGAGAGGATGATCGCCGCGGGGTTCTTCGCGAGGATCTCGGCCACGGGCATGGTGGAGGGGACGATCTCGCTGTAGACGCGCGCCTCACGAACGCGGCGGGCGATCAGCTGCGCGTACTGGGCGCCGAAGTCTACGACGAGTACGGCGTCGTTCTGTGTCGCAGTGGGGGACGCTGAGGACACGGTGCGGCCTTCCGGCGGTTAAGGACGAGGTAGTACCGATTCTATCGGGGCCGCGAGCGCCTGCTTGACATGGCATACTGTCCCCCATGCTCCAGCAGACCTTCGTCTTTACCTATGGCACCGGCCCGTCCGGCTGCCATGGTCGTGCTGCGTGAGCTGACAGCGACTTTCCAGGCGCCCCGGGCCGTACAAGGCCCGGGGCGCCTGTCGTTTCCCGCCCCGGGCCGGCGGATCCGGGGGCCGTGAGCCCTTTGGAGACAACGACGATGAGTACCGTCACCGAGACGACCGTCACCGAGAAGACCGGCGCCCGGACGCCCGAGGCCGCGGGTGTGATCAACGGCGCACGGGAGCGGATCGACGCCCTCGACGAACAGATCATCGCCCTCGTACAGCAGCGGATGGCCGTCTCGGCCTCGATCCAGAAGGCGCGTATCGAGTCCGGCGGGCGGCGGGTGAACCTCTCCCGCGAGATGGAGATCCTCGGCCACTACCGGGACGAGCTGGGCCGCCCGGGCACGGCGCTGGCGATGACGCTGCTGGAGCTGTGCCGGGGGCGGATCTGACGGCGCGGGACCGCGTCTCCTCCGGGCGCGTACGGGCGTGGAAAGGTCGGAGCCGCCGAGCATGACGTCCTCGTGCGTCCAGGTCTGCCTGCGCAGCTCCCAGCTCGCCGGGTCGTTGTCGGTGGGC
>NZ_JBFAXR010000277.1:0-2344 GCF_040680895.1 Streptomyces sp. NPDC051940
ACGTGGTCATGCCAGCCCGGCGGAAGGGTGCGATTCCGGCCCCGTGAAGGGTGCGATTCCGGCCCCGTGTGCGCGGGGCCCCCTTGCGCTCTGCTGCTAAATGCCCTGCCAGTCGGGCTTTGCGGCGAAGGTGTGGCGGAAGTAGTCCGCCAGCTTCAGCTTGGACGCCGCCGCCTCGTCCACGACGACCGTGGCGTGCGGGTGCAGCTGCAGCGCCGAGGCCGGGACGATCGAGGCGACCGGACCCTCCACGGTCGCGGCGACCGCGTCCGCCTTGCCCTCGCCGGTGGCCAGCAGCACCAGGTGGCGGGCGTCCAGGATGGTGCCGATGCCCTGGGTGATCACGTGGTGCGGGACCTGGGAGATGTCACCGTCGAAGAAGCGGGCGTTGTCGATCCGGGTCTGCTCGGTCAGCGTCTTGATCCGGGTCCGGGACGCGAGCGACGAGCAGGGCTCGTTGAAGCCGATGTGGCCGTCGGTGCCGATGCCCAGCAGCTGCAGGTCGACGCCGCCGGCCTCCGCCAGCGCCCGGTCGTACGCCTCGCAGGCCGCCTGGACGTCCGCGGCCGTGCCGTCCGGGCCCATGAACGCGGCCTCGTCCAGCCCCAGCGGCTCGACGACCTCGCGCAGGACGACGGAGCGGTACGACTCGGGGTGGCCGGCGGGGAGTCCGACGTACTCGTCGAGCTGGGCGATACGCGCGCGGGAGGCGTCGGCCTCGCCGCCCAGGACCTTGGCCGCCAGCGCCTCGTAGATCGGCAGCGGCGTGGACCCCGTGGCCACACCGAGCAGCGCGTCGGGCTTGCGGCGCAGCAGGGCCGCCATGGCCTCCGCGATGAGCTCGCCGCCTGCCTTGGCGTCCGGGACGATGACAACTTCCACGCTGGCCTGCCTTTATGCGGTCGGAGTGGGGTCGGAGTGGTTTAGACCAATCTAGCAGAGGGGGCGTCCCGGCGTCCCCCTGTCGGGACGGTTTCCCGGCCGCTTGTACGGGCGGCGGGGCGGGCGGCCACACGGGCCGCGGCGGCGGGCTGCGGCCATCCGCTGGCGGGGGCGTCGGAGGCTTGGCCAGACTGTCCCCTGTCGCCCGTCTCCCATCTCCCGTCTCCCATCTCCCTGGAGGAAGAATGTCCTCGACCAGCCCGGCACCCCGTGGCCAGATCATGGCCGGCGAGATGGCCGAGCAGCCCGCGGTGCTGCGCCGGCTGCTGGACGAAGGGGCGCCGCACATCCGGGCGGTGGCGCGGGAGATCGCGGCGCGGCGGCCCCGGTTCGTCCTGCTGACGGCCCGCGGTACGTCGGACAACGCGGCGCTCTACGCCAAGTACCTGCTGGAGATCCGGCTCGGGCTGCCGTGCGGGCTGGCGTCGATGTCCACGACGACGGCGTACGGGGCCCGGCCGGACCTCACGGACGTACTGATGATCACCGTCAGCCAGTCCGGGGGCTCCCCCGACCTCGTCGCCTCCACCCGGGCGGCCCGGGAGGCCGGAGCGATCACGCTCGCGGTGACCAACAACGCGTCCTCGCCGCTGGCGGGGGTCAGCGAGTACCACGTCGACATCCTCGCCGGGCCCGAGAAGGCGCTCCCCGCGACGAAGACGTACACGGCGTCGCTCCTCGCGCTGTACCTCTTCGTCGAGGGGCTGCGGGGCGGTACGGGCGAGGACGCGCGCGTCCTGCCGGCGCTCGCGGGCCGGATCCTCGACCGGGGCGAGGAGGTGCGGGCGCTGGCGGCGCGCTACCGCTTCGCCGAACGCATGGTCATCACCTCGCGCGGCTACGGATATCCCACGGCCAAGGAGGCGGCGCTGAAGCTGATGGAGACGTCGTACATCCCCGCGCTGTCGTACTCGGGCGCGGATCTGCTCCACGGCCCGCTGGCCATGGTCGACAACGTCTCCCCCGTCATCGCGATCGTCACGGACGGCCGCGGCGGCGAGGCCCTGCAGCCGGTCCTCGACCGGCTCCGCGACCGGGGCGCGGACCTCGTGGTCGTCGGCCCGAAGCCCCAGGTCGACGCGGCGTCGGCGGGTTTCGCGCTCCCGACGTCGGGGGTCCCCGAGGAGCTCCAGCCGATCCTGGAGATCCTCCCCCTCCAACTCCTGGCGTACGAGGTGACCCTGGCCCGCGGCCAGGACCCGGACGCCCCCCGCGCCCTCGCAAAGGTCACAGAAACCCGCTGACGCCCCACGCCTGCGGCCCGCACCGCCGCGATGCGGCCAGCCTCGCGATGTGGTCACCCCACGCCGCCGACCGCCGGCCCGCACCGGCCCTCCGCGCCTACGGCGCGGAGTCACACACCCGCCCACCCACCCGAGCACCGGCCCACAGGGGCACCCCG
>NZ_JBFAXR010000278.1:0-2072 GCF_040680895.1 Streptomyces sp. NPDC051940
GCCAAGCTCCGGGTCTACACCCAGGCCACCGGCCAGATCGTCGACAGTGCCGACCCCGAGCTGGACGGCCAGCCCATCGCGTACCAGGGGCCTCGGCGGCAGCGGGCGGCTACTGCCAGGACGCGTGCAGGGGCTGGCCCTCCGCGTAGCCGGCGGCGGACTGGATGCCGACGATCGCCTTCTCGTGGAACTCCTCCAGCGACGAGGCGCCCGCGTACGTGCAGGAGCTGCGCACGCCCGCGATGATCGAGTCGATCAGGTCCTCGACGCCCGGCCGGGCCGGGTCGAGGAACATCCGCGAGGTGGAGATGCCCTCCTCGAACAGCCCCTTGCGCGCCCGGTCGTACGACGACTCCTCCGAGGTGCGGTTGCGCACCGCGCGGGCGGAGGCCATGCCGAAGGACTCCTTGTAGAGCCGGCCGTCGGCGGTCTGCTGCAGATCGCCCGGCGACTCGTACGTCCCGGCGAACCAGGAGCCGATCATGACGTTGGACGCGCCCGCGGCCAGCGCCATCGCGACGTCGCGCGGGTGCCGCACGCCGCCGTCGGCCCACACGTGCTTGCCGAACTTGCGCGCCTCGGCGGCGCACTCCAGCACGGCGGAGAACTGCGGCCGGCCGACGCCGGTCATCATCCGGGTGGTGCACATGGCGCCGGGGCCCACGCCGACCTTGATGATGTCGGCGCCGGCCTCGACCAGATCGCGCACGCCCTCGGCGGCGACGATGTTGCCCGCGACGACCGGGACCTGCGGGTCCAGGGCGCGGACGGCCTTCAGGGCGCTGATCATCGACTCCTGGTGGCCGTGGGCGGTGTCCACGACCAGGGTGTCGACCCCGGCGTCCAGCAGCTGCTTGGCGCGGGCGGCCACGTCGCCGTTGATGCCGACGGCGGCGGCGATCCGCAGCCGGCCGCCCGCGTCGGTGGCGGGGGTGTAGAGCGTGGCCCGCAGGGCGCCCTTGCGGGTGAGGATGCCCGCCAGCCTGCCGTCGGCGTCGACGGCGGGGGCGAGCCGGCGGTGGGCGCCGTCGAGCTTGGTGAACGCCTCGCGCGGGTCGATGCCGGCGTCGATGAGGAGCAGGTCGCGGGACATGACCTCGGAGAGCTGGGTGAAGCGGTCGACGCCGCTCAGGTCGCTCTCGGTCACGATGCCGACGGGGCGGCCGTCCTGGACGACGACACCGGCGCCGTGCGCCCGCTTGGGCAGCAGCGACAGCGCGTCGGCGACGGTGGAGTGCGGGTCGAGCACGATGGGGGTGTCCAGCACGAGGTGGCGCTGCTTGACCCAGGACACGACCTCGGTGACGACGTCGATCGGGATGTCCTGCGGGATGACGACGAGCCCGCCGCGGCGCGCCACGGTCTCGGCCATCCGGCGCCCGGCGATGGCGGTCATGTTGGCCACGACCAGCGGAATCGTCGTCCCGGTGCCGTCCGTGGAGGCCAGATCCACACCCTGGCGGGAGCCCACCGCGGAGCGGCGCGGCACCATGAAGACGTCGTCGTAGGTGAGGTCGTACGACGGCTGCAGATCGTTGAGGAATCGCACGTGCTGATCATCCAGTCGCTTCGAGGCGGCCCCCTGGCGATCCAGCCAGGGGGATAAGCACGTACTTCATTGTCCCATGCCGGACGGAATGTGCGGAGCGGGACAAAGGTCCAGGTCAGCGCCGGTCTTCTGGTGCGATCCTCCAAGGGGGGCCGATCGCCTCCGGCGGCCCGTCACCCGCCGGGTGACAGCTCCTCCCGGAGCAGGGCGGCGAGCTCCGAGCGGTTGCCCGCGCCCAGTTTGGCGCCGGCGCGGTACAGGTGGCCCTCCACCGTGCGGACCGAGACGACGAGGCGTTCGGCGATCTCGCGGTTGGACAGGCCCCGCGCGGCGAGCAGCGCTGTCTCCCGTTCCCGGCCGGTGAGCGGCAGCGGGCGGGCCGCGGCGAGCAGCGCGGGCGTGCGGGCGCCCTCGCAGGCGTCCGCCAGGCGCTGGGCGTGGGCCGCCGCGTGGGCGGCGGGCCGGCTCCAGCCGCAGGCGTACGACCTCCACCAGCGTCGCCGACCAGTCCGCGACCCGGCGC
>NZ_JBFAXR010000279.1:0-2047 GCF_040680895.1 Streptomyces sp. NPDC051940
GGCGTGGTCGTCGCCTACCTCGGCGGCGGGGCGGCCGACGCGGGCCGGCTCGACATCGGCGCGGACGCGACGTTCGGCGGTGGGCCCGCGCGGGCCGGGACGACGCGAAGGCCCGCGAGCGGTCCGCGGCGCGCGCCGAGCGCCGGGCCCGGGCGGAGGAGCGCGCGGCGGCCCGCCGGGAGGTGGAGGCCAAGCGCGGCTCGAGGACGGTCTTCCGGGCGTTCTACGTCGTCGAGCCGGGCGACACCCTGGACGAGATCGCCCGCGACCACGACGTCGACGGCGGCTGGCGCGAGCTGTACGCGGCGAACGCGGTGACCATCGGGTCCGACCCGGACCTGATCCGCCCGGGCCAGGAGCTGAAGATCACCTGACCGGGCACTCGGGGACAGCAGGGGGCGGGCCCGGGTGGCCCGCCCCCGCGCTGCCGTGCTGTGCTCTCCCGGGGGCTGCGACGCCGGCGGCTGGCGCCGCGGGCCCCCGGACCCCCAACCGGACAAGTCGGCCGCCCGGGGCGACCGGCCCGGACCCCCGGCCCGGGGGCGCGAGCCGTCCCCG
This sequence comes from Streptomyces sp. NPDC051940, assembly GCF_040680895.1. Lineage (NCBI taxonomy): Bacteria > Bacillati > Actinomycetota > Actinomycetes > Kitasatosporales > Streptomycetaceae > Streptomyces > Streptomyces sp. NPDC051940. The sequence goes on from NZ_JBFAXR010000279.1 coordinate 559, forward strand.
GGACGGGGTCTGGCATAGGATCCCGGTAGCTGACCAGAGACGCTCAGACTCGCAATCCGCACACAGAACCATTCCTCCCTAAGGAGAAACCGTGCCGTCGATCGACGTCGTCGTAGCCCGCGAGATCCTGGATTCCCGCGGCAACCCCACGGTCGAGGTCGAGGTCGGCCTCGACGACGGCAGCACGGGCCGTGCCGCCGTTCCCTCCGGCGCCTCCACCGGCGCCTTCGAGGCCCTTGAGCTGCGTGACGGTGACAAGGCCCGCTACATGGGCAAGGGCGTCGAGAAGGCCGTCCTCGCCGTCATCGAGCAGATCGGCCCGGAGCTCGTCGGTTACGACGCGACCGAGCAGCGGCTGATCGACCAGGCGATGTTCGACCTGGACGCCACGCCGGACAAGTCCTCGCTCGGCGCCAACGCCATCCTCGGCGTCTCGCTCGCCGTGGCGCACGCCGCCTCCGAGGCGTCCGACCTGCCGCTCTTCCGCTACCTGGGCGGTCCGAACGCCCATGTGCTGCCCGTTCCGATGATGAACATCCTGAACGGCGGCAGCCACGCCGACTCCAACGTCGACATCCAGGAGTTCATGATCGCCCCGATCGGCGCGGAGACCTTCTCCGAGGCCGTGCGCTGGGGCGCCGAGGTGTACCACACCCTGAAGGCCGTGCTGAAGGAGCGCGGCCTGTCCACGGGCCTGGGCGACGAGGGCGGCTTCGCCCCCAACCTGGACTCCAACCGCGAGGCGCTCGACCTCATCATCGAGGCCATCCAGAAGGCGGGCTACACCGCCGGCCAGGACATCGCGCTGGCGCTGGACGTCGCGGCGTCCGAGTTCTACAAGGACGGCAAGTACGTCTTCGAGGGTACGGAGCGCTCCGCCGCGGAGATGACCGAGTACTACGAGCAGCTCGTCGCCGACTACCCGCTCGTCTCCATCGAGGACCCGCTGTTCGAGGACGACTGGGCGGGCTGGAAGGTCATCACGGACAAGCTGGGCGACAAGGTCCAGCTCGTCGGCGACGACCTCTTCGTCACCAACCCGGAGCGCCTCGCCCGCGGCATCGACGAGGGCGCGGCGAACGCGCTGCTGGTCAAGGTCAACCAGATCGGCTCCCTGACCGAGACCCTCGACGCGGTCGAGCTCGCGCAGCGCAGCGGCTTCAAGTGCATGATGTCGCACCGCTCCGGTGAGACGGAGGACGTCACGATCGCGGACCTCGCGGTCGCGACGAACTGCGGCCAGATCAAGACCGGCGCCCCGGCGCGCTCGGAGCGGGTCGCGAAGTACAACCAGCTGCTCCGCATCGAGGAGATCCTCGACGACGCGGCCGAGTACGCGGGCCGCAGCGCGTTCCCGCGCTTCGGCAAGTAACCCAGCCACCGCCGCCCGCCGGGATGTACCCGGCGGGCACACGGTGCTCTCCGCCCGGTCGCGTGGCCGGGAGTTCGCGCTGCTGCGGGCGCTGGGCGTACGGCCCCGGCAGCTCAC
>NZ_JBFAXR010000280.1:0-1999 GCF_040680895.1 Streptomyces sp. NPDC051940
CATGGGCCGTGGCCACGCTGTGCGCGGTCGCGCTGTCGTGGTTCGGCGTGCGCGCCGTCCTCTCCAGCACGGCTTATCCGCAACGGCCGTTGGCGCCACGGGACGCTGATGCCGGCGCGCCGGCTGGCCTCGATGTTGCCGCCGACCGCGAAGACCTGGCGGCCGTAGGTGGTGCGGCGCAGCAGGAGGTCGCCGATGACCAGCAGGGCCAGGAACAGCACCAGCGCGTTGGGCACGCCGCGGTCCTGGTTCAGCACGTAGGCGACGGCGAAGGCGATCAGCGCGAGGACACCGGTGCGCAGGATGATCTCGCTGGTGGGCCGGGCGGGGATGCCGGCGGCGCGGCGGCGGCGCTGGTCGAGCAGGGCGCTGAGCAGCATCGCGCCGCTCGCGAGACCGGCCAGGATGTAGCCGGCGGCGATGTCGCCGTCCATGAACATCGAGCTGCCGGTCAGGTACTGCATCAGGCCCTCGTCGGGCAGGTTGACCGTGCCGGTGTCGCCGAGCACCCAGAGCATCACGCCCTGCCAGCCGAGGAAGCCGGCCAGGGTGACGATGAAGGCCGGCACACCGATCTTCGCGAACACCGTGCCCTGGAGCCCGCCGATCGCGGCACCCATGGCCAGCGTGATCACCAGGGCCAGCCAGGCGTTGACGCCGTGCTGCACGGAGATCACCGCGTACACGGCGGCGGCCAGACCGCTCACCGAGCCGACGGACAGGTCGATCTCGCCGAGCAGGAGCACGAACACCAGGCCCAGCGAGAGCAGGCCGAGACCCGCGCCGTAGTAGGCGATGTAGGTGACGGTGCTGGCGCTGAAGTAGCCGCTGTCGTTGATGGTGAAGGCGGCCCAGATGACGATGAGGCCGATGATGACCGGCAGGGAGCCCAGCTCACCGCCGCGCATCTTGCGCTTGAACTCGGTCAGGTAGCCCCGGAAGCCCTCCTCGCGGACGAGGAGCCGCGGGTCGATCGCGGGCTCGACCGCGGGGGCCGGAGTGGTGTCGGTCTGGTTGCTCACTGCGAGACCTCCGTCGTGCGCGCCTGACGGCGGGTCACCGCGTTGTCGGTGGCACCGGTGATCGCGGCGATGATCGTTTCCTGCGTGGTCCCCTTGACGGGGAAGGTGCCGTTGTTGCGGCCGAGGCGCAGGACCGCGACGCGGTCCGCGACGGCGCGGACGTCGGCCATGTTGTGGCTGATCAGGATCACCGCGAGGCCGCGCTCGCGCAGGCGCTCGACCAGGTCGAGGACCTGGGCGGTCTGCTCGACGCCGAGGGCCGCGGTCGGCTCGTCCAGGATGACCAGCTTGGGGTCGCCGACCAGGGACCGGGCGATCGCCACGACCTGGCGCTGACCACCGGAGAGGGAGGCGATCGGGATGCGGACGCTGGGGATGCGGATGGACAGGGTGTCCAGCAGCTCGCGCGAGCGCTTCTCCATCCCGACCTCGTCCAGCAGGCCGCCCTTCCTCAGCTCGTGGCCGAGGAACAGGTTGTTGACGACGTCGAGGTTGTCGCAGAGCGCCAGGTCCTGGTAGACCGTCGCGACACCCAGGTCCTGGGCGTCGTGCGGACGGTTGACCTTGACGGCCTCGCCCTCCCACTCGATGACGCCCTCGTCGATCGGGTGCACCCCGGCGATCGTCTTGACCAGGGTGGACTTTCCGGCGCCGTTGTCGCCGACCAGTGCGACGACCTCCCCGGCGTGGACCTCCAACTCGACGTCCGTCAGGGCCTGCACGGCGCCGAAGCGCTTGCTGACCCCGCGCAACGCCAGCACGGGCGTAGCGGACACGTGAACCATCTCCTTCGCCGCCTGACCGGCGGGGGGAACGTCCTGCCTCCTACCAGGAGACCGGGCGAAATCTGTGCTGCCAAGGGGTCGCCGCGCACATGTGGCGGCCCGAAAACGGGGGCGGGCCCGGTGAGCCCGGCCCGAAACGGGGGCGGGGGGGGTGTTGCCGCCCCCCCGGGGGGTGGGTGAGGCGGCCCCCGC
>NZ_JBFAXR010000281.1:0-1929 GCF_040680895.1 Streptomyces sp. NPDC051940
GCCTCCCCGAGCCACATCACGACCACGACCACGGTCAAGACCATGGACACCGCCGTCATGGCGACGGCCGGGGCGGCGGTCATCGAGCGCTTCTTCTCCATGGTCACTTCCCCTTCCTGGCCTTGATCGAGAGGGACAGGCCGACCCCGGCGGGGGCAGCGGCGGCGATCGCGGTCGCCGTGGTGGCGGCGGTCTGGAGCAGGAGGCAGAGCGTCAGGACGACGCCGACCGAGCCACCAGCCGCGATCAGCGCCAGGAGGACCGGACCCGTCCAGTCGCGGGGGGCGGGCTGGTGGTGGACGACGACGACCGTGCGGGGGTCGGTGCCCTCCGGGATGAGGTGGGCCGGGATGTGACCGGCCCTCAGCTGAGCGTCAGGCGCGCGCATCAGGCCGACACCTCCCCGGCCTGCGTCGGGACGGACAGGGAGCCGTCCTCGGACCGCAGGACCTCGCCCGCGTCGACCAAGCTCTTCAGCGCCTTCGAGACGCTGCCCTTGTTGATGCCGGTCACCAAGGCGACGTCGGCCGCCGTCTTGGCGCCGGTCGCCACGGCGGCCCGGACCTTGTCGCGGTTGGTCGGCTGAGCCGGGATGGCAGCCGCGGGCTCCGTCACGGGCGGGGCGATGACGTAGTCCGGCGTGTCCTTGACCAGCCTCAGCGGAGCCGGGGCGGAGGCGCCGGCACTTCGTGCAGGCGACTCCTCGCGGTGCCAGATCGGCTGGTTGGGGAGCCGGACCACGGCGTCATCGTCCATGTACCGGACCTTGACCGGCTCGGGCTTGCGCTTGCCGTCCCGGACCATGGCCACGCCCGGCATCGGGAGTTCGTCGGCCTTCCAGCCCTTCTCCTGCGCGGACTCGCCGAACACGACGCGGGCCTCGGTCGGGGACTCGACCGCGAGGCCGATCCGCAGACCGAGCTGCTTCGCGATCTGCCTCGGAACGCCGTCGCCGTAGGTCGGAGACTGCGTCATCCACCACAGATCGATGCAGGCCGCGCGGCCCATCCGCGCGATGGTGTCGAGCCCTTCGAGCGCGTTGAGCTTCTCAACGATCGGCTTGCCCTTGTCGGTGTAGCCGGTGACCGTCTCGACCTTCTGGCAGTGCGCCATGACCTCGGCGCCCTCGTCGACCACGACCGTGATCCGGGGACGATCCGCCGTGGGCACCAGCGTCGCCTGCCCCTTGGGCAGTACGTCCAGGCGCTCGTTCAGCTCCTCGACCAGTTCCGCGACCAGGTCCACGACCTCAACGGGCGTGTGCGCGACCCGGGCCCGGTGGTCCCAGAGCCGCCCCTCGACCTTCTTCAGGTCGATGATCACGAGCACGTTCGTCGGGCCCTCGGACGCGCCGTACAGCAGCGGCCGGGACGCCGTGCTCTTGCCCGAGCCGGACATGCCCGCGACCAGGACCCGGTGCCCCAGCGGCACATCGACTTCCTCGCCGGTGGTCATGTCGATCCCGAGCGGCTCGCCCGGCTGCCAGACGATGATGCCGCCCGGGGCGGCCGACCGCGTCCGGAGCCGGATCACTCCCCAGCCGCCGCGCGAGCCGGGGCCGATCATCATCGGCAGTTCCGTCCGCGCACCGAGCAGGGCGCGCACGGCGTCGGCCGCCTTCCGGAGCTTGCCCACGTTCCATTCGCCGTCGAGCCGCACGTCGCACTCGATCCCGGCCGTGCCGACCGTCGCGGGCGTGGTCACCGTGCCGGACAGACCACGGTCGGCCGCGTGCTGCACCCAGTACGCCGGGTCCAGCCGCTCGACCAGCTGGCGTTCCTCGACCGACAGCCCGTCCTCGACCTCGATGCGCGGCTGGCGCCGACCGATCGCGAGCGCGGCGACGTTGGCCGCGATGAGCGCGAGCGAGCCAGCGACCGGCCACGGTCCGGCCTGGTCCCAGGCGAGAGCGGAAATGCCGGCGCCCGG
>NZ_JBFAXR010000282.1:0-1867 GCF_040680895.1 Streptomyces sp. NPDC051940
GGCGCAGCCACGCCAGCTCCTTGCGCACCAGGTTCTGCCGCTTGGCCTCCTCCGTGGCCGCGATCCGCTCGCGCTCGGCGCGGGCGCGGCCCCTGCACCCGGCCGGCCAGCGCCACCAGCCGGTCCGCGACACCGTGCCCGCCGAGCCGTACGACGGTGTGCAGGGCGTATGCCTCGTAGGCGGCCTGCCCCCGCTCCGCCGCCAGCCGGGCGGCCTCGTGGGCGTGGGCGGCGGCCTCGCTCAGCGCTCCTTCGGCGGCGGCGGTCCAGGCGCGGGCCAGGCCGATGTCCGGTGCGGCGAGGACGAACGCGGGGTGGGTGTGCGCCTCCAGCTCGGTCAGCGCGGCGCGGGCCGCGGCGGCGTCGCCGGCCCACGCCAAGGCGGGGGTGAGGCCGAGCAGGCTGGTGAACAGCCAACCGCCGACGTCCACCTGGGCGAAGCCGCTGCGGACCTCGCGGAAGGCCCGCACCGCCCGGCGCAGCCGGCCCCGGGCCAGATCCGCCCACGCCTCCAGGCACACGCCCATGGGCACAATGCTGCCCACGGCGCCGGCGGACGCCTCGCGGAGGGTCCGGACCAGGGCGTCGCCGTCGTCGAGCCGGCCCGCGAGTCTGAGGCCCGCCAGATGCACCCAGCCCATGCCGAAGGACAGCGCGCGGCCGTCGTGGGCGCGGGCGACGGCGGCGTAACCGCGGCCCTCCGCCTCGCCGTAGTCGTCCAGCCGGCCAGTGGGGCCGAGGGCTCCGGCCAGCCCCCAGGAGGCGAGGACCAGCGCGCGGTCGCCGGGCTCGGGCAGGGCGAGCACCGAACGGGCCCGCTCCTCGGCGGAGTCGGGCCGGGCGAGGAAGGCGTCGAACAGCGCGTGCAGCGCGGTCAGGGCCCCGCTGGGGTCGGTCACCGTGCCCCGGGCGCGGACCAGGTCGGCCTCCGCCTTGGCGGGGTCGCTCATGATGAAGAAGGCGTTCCCGCCCCGCGACGTCGCGATCACCGCGCGTTCGGGGTCGGAGCGGGCGAGGTTCGCGGCGGCGGCCAGTTCGGCGTCCGCCTCCGCGCCGCGGCCCTGCCAGCCGAGCGCGTACGCCAGCGCGTGCCGGGCCTCGCTGGAGTCGGCGGCCGCGATGGACGCGCGGGAGAGCCGCTCCGCCAGCCCGAGGTCCAGCAGCCGGATGGCGTCGATCCCCGCCTCGGTGAACAGCCCGGCGTCCGGCTCCAGATCGGACTCCAGCGTGAGGACGGCGCGGCGCAGCAGGTCCGCGCCGCCCGGCCCGGCCAGCGCCGTCGCGATCCGGCCGCGCAGCCGCCGGCCGCGCAGCACGCCGATCCGCGAACGCCGGGTCTCGCCGTACAACGGATGGGCGAGCCGGGCCTGCAGCCGGCTGTCGGCCTGCTCCACCTGGACCAGGCCGCGCGATTCCGTCTGCTCCACGGCGGCGGGGTCGGTCAGCCGGCCGAGCAGGTCCACGTCGAGGGGTTCGCCGAGGGCGAGGACGTCGACGACGTCGCGTTCGGCCTCGGGCAGGGCGCCCATCCGGGCGCCGACCAGCTCGGCCAGGGTGGGCGTGAGCTCCGGGGTGCCCGCCCAGCGCCAGACGCCGCCGGTCTCCCGGAGCCGGCCGGCGGCCAGTTCACCGTCGGCGAGGTGCTTCAGGAACAGCACGTTGCCCCGGGTCAGCCGCCACATGCGGCGGCCGCTGTCGGTGTCGAGCTGCGCGCCGAGTATGGCTTCCAGCAGGGTGTGGGTGAGCTCCCCGGACAGCGGCGCGGCGGGGGGCCGCCCCGCCCCCCCCGCCCGCCCCACCGCGCGCACCGCCCAAACGCACAGCACACCGCTGCACACACGGGACAATCCCGAGAAGATGGGCTTGA
>NZ_JBFAXR010000283.1:0-1617 GCF_040680895.1 Streptomyces sp. NPDC051940
TGAGACCTGATGCCGAGCCGATTGTGGTGAAGTGGATGATCCTATGCTGTCGAGAAAAGCCTCTAGCGAGTTTCATGGCGGCCCGTACCCTAAACCGACTCAGGTGGTCAGGTAGAGAATACCGAGGCGTTCGGGTGAACTATGGTTAAGGAACTCGGCAAAATGCCCCCGTAACTTCGGGAGAAGGGGGGCCATTCCTAGTGATAGCACGTGCTGCTTGAGCTGGGGGTGGCCGCAGAGACCAGCGAGAAGCGACTGTTTACTAAAAACACAGGTCCGTGCGAAGCCGTAAGGCGATGTATACGGACTGACGCCTGCCCGGTGCTGGAACGTTAAGGGGACCGGTTAGCTGCTCTTCGGGGTGGCGAAGCTGAGAACTTAAGCGCCAGTAAACGGCGGTGGTAACTATAACCATCCTAAGGTAGCGAAATTCCTTGTCGGGTAAGTTCCGACCTGCACGAATGGCGTAACGACTTCTCGACTGTCTCAACCATAGGCCCGGTGAAATTGCACTACGAGTAAAGATGCTCGTTTCGCGCAGCAGGACGGAAAGACCCCGGGACCTTTACTATAGCTTGATATTGGTGTTCGGTTCGGCTTGTGTAGGATAGGTGGGAGACTTTGAAGCGGCCACGCCAGTGGTTGTGGAGTCAATCTTGAAATACCACTCTGGTCGTGCTGGATGTCTAACCTCGGTCCGTGATCCGGATCAGGGACAGTGTCTGGTGGGTAGTTTAACTGGGGCGGTTGCCTCCCAAAGGGTAACGGAGGCGCCCAAAGGTTCCCTCAGCCTGGTTGGTAATCAGGTGGTGAGTGTAAGTGCACAAGGGAGCTTGACTGTGAGACTGACGGGTCGAGCAGGGACGAAAGTCGGGACTAGTGATCCGGCGGTGGCTTGTGGAAGCGCCGTCGCTCAACGGATAAAAGGTACCCCGGGGATAACAGGCTGATCTTCCCCAAGAGTCCATATCGACGGGATGGTTTGGCACCTCGATGTCGGCTCGTCGCATCCTGGGGCTGGAGTCGGTCCCAAGGGTTGGGCTGTTCGCCCATTAAAGCGGTACGCGAGCTGGGTTTAGAACGTCGTGAGACAGTTCGGTCCCTATCCGCTGTGCGCGTAGGAGTCTTGAGAAGGGCTGTCCCTAGTACGAGAGGACCGGGACGGACGAACCTCTGGTGTGCCAGTTGTCCTGCCAAGGGCATGGCTGGTTGGCTACGTTCGGGAGGGATAACCGCTGAAAGCATCTAAGCGGGAAGCCTGCTTCGAGATGAGGACTCCCACCCACTTGATGGGGTAAGGCTCCCAGTAGACGACTGGGTTGATAGGCCAGATATGGAAGCTCGGTAACGGGTGGAGTTGACTGGTACTAATAGGCCGAGGGCTTGTCCATAGCTGCTTCGCGTCCACTGTGCAGGTTCTGAAACAACGAACCGTCGATCCCCCACACACGCATCCGTGTGTGGGTGGGGTTGATCCGGTTGATAGTTTCATAGAGTTTCGGTGGTCATAGCGATTGGGAAACGCCCGGTTACATTCCGAACCCGGAAGCTAAGCCTTTCCGCGCCGATGGTACTGCAGGGGGGACCCTGTGGGAGAGTAGGTCGCCGCCGAACAAT
>NZ_JBFAXR010000284.1:0-1595 GCF_040680895.1 Streptomyces sp. NPDC051940
CCGTGGCGGAGGTGCGCGCCTGCGCGTCGACGGTCAGCTGCCGGCGGGTGCCGTCCGGCGCGGTGAGGACCGCGCGCCAAGGGGGGTCCCGCCCGGCCCCTCACGTCTTGCGGCGGACCAGGTATGACGTGCCGCCCCCGGGGTTGGGGGATGCGCCGGCGTATTCCTGGTTTCGCATGTCGCACCAGGCCGGGATGTCCAGTTTGGCTGCCTCGTCGTCCGAGAGGACCGAGACCGTGCCGCCCACCGGGACGTCGCCGATGACCTTTGCCAGTTCGATCACCGGGATCGGGCACCGCTTTCCCAGGGCGTCCACCACCAGGTCGGGGCCGGAGGGGGTCACGGCCGGTGTGACGTCCACGCCGAGCCTGGCCCGTACGGACGCCACCGTCTCCGGCAGTACGGCGAGGAAGCGGTCGACGTCCTCGTCCGTGGTGCCCATGGGCAGGGACACGCGGACGTTGCCCTCCGACAGGACGCCCATCGCCTTCAGCACGTGACTGGGCGTCAGCGTGGACGAGGTGCAGGACGAGCCGGACGACACCGAGTAGCCCGTGCGGTCCAACTCGTGCAGGAGGGCCTCCCCGTCGACGTACAGGCAGGAGAACGTCACCAGATGGGGGAGGCGGGCGCTCGGGTGGCCGACGACCTCCGCGTCGGGGACGAGGCGGGCGACCTCGTGGCGGATCCGGTCGACCAGCGCGCCGAGCCGTACCGCCTCGGCGTCCGCCTCCGCGCGGACCGCGCGCAGCGAGGCCGCCGCGGCGACGATCGCGGGGAGGTTCTCGAAGCCGGGGCTGCGGCCCGACTCCCGTTCGTCCGACGGGCCGACCGGGGCGAAGCGCGTGCCCTTGCGTACGGCCAGCAGGCCGACGCCGGGCGGACCGCCCCATTTGTGCGCGCTGGCCGTCAGCAGCGACCAGCCGGCGTCCGGCCGGCCCCAGGCCATCGACTGGGCGGCGTCCACGAGCAGCGGTACGCCGTGCTCCGCGCACGCCGCGGCCACCTCGGCCACCGGCTGCACCGTGCCCACCTCGTGGTTGGCGGACTGCAGACACGCCAGCGCGGTGTCCTCGCGCAGCGCCCCGGCGAACTCCGCCGCCGCCACCCGGCCCAACCGGTCCACACCCACCCGGGTGACCGTCCCGCCCGCGGCCTCATGCGACTCGGCCGCGTGCAGCACCGCCGAGTGCTCCACCTCCGACACGACGAGATGCCGCCCGGCCCGCCGCCGCCCGGCGAGGGCCCCGGCAATGCCGCGGTGCAGGGCCACGGTCCCCGAAGGGGTGAAACTCAGCTCGTCCGCCCGGCACCCCACAGCCTCCGCGGCGGTCTCCCGCGCCGCGTCGAGCAGCAACCGCGCCCGCCGCCCCTCCCGGTACAGCCGCGCGGGGTCCGCCCACCCCTCGTCCAACGCGGCGACCAGCGCCTGCTTGGCAACCGGGTGAAGCGGAGCAGAAGACGCAACGTCGAAGTAACTCACCCCCACACGCTAACTCCGCCGAGCACGGCAACCCAGCGGACCGCCCACCCACCCACACCGTGAGGGCTCGGGCGGGGACCCCCCTGGCCTACGTCAAGCGAAGCAGTAGGCC
>NZ_JBFAXR010000285.1:0-1413 GCF_040680895.1 Streptomyces sp. NPDC051940
GGTCGTGTCCCTTCTCGTGGTGTAGGGGATCAATCCTCGGTGGTGGCGGGTAGGGCTGCGGTGTCCGTGGTGGTGTAGACCGCGGCCATGCTCTCCTCGGAGAGGTAGCGGCGGGGGAAGGCGATCCATTCGTCGTGCATTTCGGCCAGCACGGCGGTGGCGAGCCGTAGGGCGGCTTCGGGGTTGGGGAAGACCTGGACGACGTCGGTGCGGCGTTTGATCTCGCGGTTCAGCCGTTCCAGTGGGTTGGTGGACTGGATCTTCTTCCAGTGCTGTTGGGGGAAGTCCGCAAACGCGGTGAGGTCCTCCTTGGCTGCCAGCAGCATGGTTTTGACCTTGGGGAACTGTCTGCCGAGCATCTCGGCGACGGTGTCCAGCTGGGCCCGGACGGCCGTGGCGGTGGGCTGGGCGAAGATGGTGCGGATGGTCGCGGCGACCATCTCCCCGGTGCCCTTCTCGATCACGGAGAAGACGTTGCGGACGAAATGAACCCGGCACCTTTGCCAGCCGGCGCCGAACATGACTTTGCGGATGGCCTTGACCAGGCCGGAGTGGTTGTCGGAGACCACCAGTCGCACCCCGGTCAGCCCCCGCTCGCGCAAGGAGCGTAAGAACCCAGTCCACGATGCTTCGCTCTCGCTGTCATCGACCATCACCCCGACCACTTCGCGGTTGCCCTGCTCGCTGACGCCGGTGGCGATGACCACGGCCTGGGAGACGATTTGGTGATTGACCCGGGCCTTGACGTAGGTGGCGTCCAGGAACAGGTACGGAAAGCGCGTGTGGTCCAGCGGTCGGGTGCGAAACGCGGCCAGCTCCTCGTCCATCCCCGCGCAGATCCGCGACACTTCACTCTTGGAGATCCCGGTGTCCGCGCCGAGGGCTTTGACCAGGTCATCGACGCTGCGGGTGGACACGCCGAGCACGTATGCCTCCATGATGACCGCGTATAAGGCGCGGTCGATGCGGCGGCGCCGCTCGAGCAGCGAGGGGAAGAAACTCCCGGCCCGGAGCTTGGGGATGGCCAGCTCCACGTCGCCGGCCTGGGTGGTCAGGGTCTTGTCCCGGTGCCCGTTGCGCCAGGTAGCGCGGGTGTCGGTGTGCTCGTTCCACTCGGCGCCGATCCGGGCGGTGGCCTCCGCCTCGATCAGCTCCTGCAGGATGCGTTCACACACCGCCCGGATGGTCTCGATTCCGTCCGCCGCACGTAGTGACTGAAGCAGCTGCAACAGGTCAGACTGGGATAAGGCCATCGTGCACCCCCAGGGTTGGACTTAGCCGTTTTCCCCGGAGCGTTGCACGGTGGCCGACTTGTGTTCAGGGGGCACGAACAGGGGCAGCGGGAGCACGAACAGGGCGCACCGACCCACGCTCACCGCCTTGATCCCCTACACCACCACAAGGGACGCCATC
>NZ_JBFAXR010000287.1:0-1254 GCF_040680895.1 Streptomyces sp. NPDC051940
CTGCGCTCCGCCGGCAAAGGCCCCCTTCCAGCGCGACCGCACCACCCCCCCAGCCCGTCCGGCGCTTGAGGACTGAGGCGCGCAGCGCCGAACCGCGCCGCAGGCGCCAGCGGCACCGCACCATCCAGCGGACCGGACCCCCACCCCAGCCCGTCCGGCGTTTGAGGACTGAGGCGCGCAGCGCCGAACCGCGCCGCAGGCGCCAGCGGCACCGCACCATGCAGCGGACCGGACCACCCCCCTAGCCCGTCCGGCGCCTGAGGACGGAGGCGCGCAGCGCCGACCCGCCGCAGCCGACAAGCAGACGTAACCGCACATCAGAAAACCCTCCGATTGCGCCAACCGGGCGCAATCGCTGGTGCGGGAGGCCGACCACCAGCCGTGTCGCCCTGCGAAAGCCCGCACCGCGTGGCACCGTCTCGACCATGCGCCCCCGCCAGGCTCTCGCAGCCGCAGCCGCCCTCCTCACTGTGGCCTTCGCGCCCGGTGCGGCGGCCGCCGCCGCGCAGCCGGCGGCGGGGGGCGTGGCAGCCGCGGAGCTGAGCTGCGAGGGTCGCGACTTCCCCCTGGACGCCGCCCTCTCCGGTGGCCCCTCCACGTACACCCGCGGTGCCGCCCCCGAGGAGTGGACGCTCAAGCTGCACAACAGCTCCCGCACCGTGTGCGAAAACGTCCACCCCGTGGCCGTGCTCGTCGATGAGAGCAAGCTCCTCGCACCCGGGCACATCCGGCTGGCGTTCTACGACGACGACGCGCACCAATGGCGTGACGTGCGCTTCAAGGCGACCGAACGCGCCGAGAACGTCGGGGTGTTCGAGGACGGCTTCCACGGGCTCACCGTGCGCCCCGCGCAGACCGTGAGCGTCCGGCTGCGGCTGGCGTTCACCGAGGACGCCCCCGCCGGCGGCGTCACGGCCGCCGTCGCGGCCATGCAGCGGCGCGCCGGTGACGGCAGCTGGGCCGGGCAGTCGCCCTCGTACGACCTCACCGTCACCGAGCCCGGCGCCCCGGACGCGTCCCCGCAGGGCTCCGACCTGCCGCGGGCGACGGCCGCGGCACCGGCTCCCGCCGTCCCCTGGGGCGGCCTCGCTGACTCCGGCCCTGGCCTCGCGGCCGGGCTCGGCTGCACCGCCGGCGCCTTCCTCCTCGGCGGCGGTGCGTTTCTGGTGGGATCTCGGCGTCTGAGGCAGACGCCGTCCAGCCGGTCCCACCACCGGTAGGCGGCGCCCGGCGTCCCAGGGACGCGGGCGCCGC
>NZ_JBFAXR010000288.1:0-1242 GCF_040680895.1 Streptomyces sp. NPDC051940
TTGGTCCGTGGGCTGGGCTTGGTCCGTGGGCTGGGCTTGGTCCGTGGGCTGGGCTTGGTCCGTGGGCTGGGCTTGGTCCGTGGGCTGGGCTTGGTCCGTGGGCTGGGCTTGGTTGGCTGAGCGGGGCTGGTTGCTGGAGCGGGCCTGGCTGGTGGAAGCGGCCCGTGCGGTGGAGGAGACCAGTGCGGTGAAGGGGGGCGGCGGCTCGGGGCGCGGGTCGCCGTCGGGCGCGGGTCGGCCGCCGGGGTCCCCTCCGCATCCGCATCCGCCTGCCCGCACGCTGCCCCTGTCTCCGGCCATCCGCACTCCGCCCTCGCCTGGGCGTCGTCCTTACAGGCTTCCGCCTTGGGGCGAATGCGGCCATTGGGGGTACGCCGGGAGGGTCACGACCGGGGCCTCCGTCCGGTGCGCGCCGCGCTGCGCGCGTGGCCGGGCGCGCGGTGTCAGCGGTCGCGTAGGCGCTGCCTGGCCTCCATCAGGGCGAAGCCGAGGAGGTTGTCCCCGCGCCAGCGGTCGGGGTGTTCGGCGTCCTCGTTCGAGGCGCCCATGCCTATGCCCCAGATGCGGTCGCGCGGGCTGGCCTCCACCAGGACGCGGGTGCCTGTGCCCAGCAGGTACGCGCGCAGGTCCGGGTGCTGGTCGAACTTGTGCGTCGAGCCCTCCACCACCAGCTCGAAGCGGTGGGCGGACCAGACGTCCTCGTCGAAGTCCTTGACGCGGCGGCCCGCCGCCTTGGCCTCGCTCGGGTGGGAGGCGGCTATCGCCTCCCGCTCCGCGTCCGGGTCGTCGAACAGGCGGGCCTTGCCGGCCATCATCCAGTGCTCGGCGGTCGCGTACGTGACGCCGTCCACGGTGAACGGTGCGGGCCACCACTGGCTGAAGCAGCCGGGGCCCACGCTGCCGTCCTTCTGCGGGCGGTGGCCCCAGAAGAAGACGTACTTGGCGCGTTCGCCGCGCGCGGTCAGTGCGAGCAGCTCTGCGACCGAGCGTGGTCCGTCCGCCTCCGTCGCGGTCCGCTCTTCCGTGTCCCCCACGGTTGCCCCCCTCGCCTGCCTGGATCGACTGAACCCGAGTCTGCCACCCACCACTGACATTCCTGGCGGAGGACGTTGGGGGCTCCGCCCCCAGCCCCGGGTCGCGGGGGAGAGCGCCGCGTGGATCGCCCTGTACCTGATCCTCCTGGCAGGCGGCGGCAACGACCTGGTCGCCACCCGGCTGCACCTGTCCATCAACACGATCACC
>NZ_JBFAXR010000289.1:0-1069 GCF_040680895.1 Streptomyces sp. NPDC051940
CCGGCGGCTCCGCCTCCGGGCCGCGCCCCCCCCCCGCGCCCCCCCCCTCGGCTACCCCCCCCGCGCGGCCCCGCGCCCCCGCCCCCCCCGCCACCGGGCGGGGTACGGCGGCCCCTGCGTTTACGGCTCAGCCCTGCAGCCAGGGCAGGTGCTCCGGCAGCCCGTCCGGTCCCAGGTCACCGGGTCTCCGTCGTGGTGCCGGGAAAGGCGGAGCGCAGCAGTTCGGCGGCGGACTTCCAGTCGATGCCGTCGAGCAGGGCGGGGACGTCCTCGCCATGGTCGGCCAGCTTGGCCGCGAACTCCTCCGCGGTGGCCGGCAGTTCGGGGGAACCGGGGGCAGCTCGAGGGTGGCGGTGTGCACCGTGCCGTCGGTGAGTTCGACCTCGACGGTGGTCCCGCCGGTGAGGAGGCCCGAGCCGTCACCGGCGAAGACGGTCTCCACCAGGCCGTTCAGCAGGGGCCCGTTTCCGGCCGCGACGACTTGGCCACGCGGGCGACGAGCTGCCGGGAGTGGCCGGTGCGGCGGGCGATCTCCGCGTACGTGATCCCGGCCTCTTCCACGGCCGTGCGGAACACCTCCGTGCGCAGGTCGGAAAGCCTCTCCTGCGTCGACTTCACGGTGTCCTGGAAGGTCGCCCAGACCGCCGCGCCGTCGGTCCTGAGCATGACGCCGGTGGTGAAGTGCTCACGGCATGCCTCGCCCATGTTCACGATGAACGCGTCAAGGTCGGCCACTGCCTGCCCCAGGTCACGGCACGCCTGGCGGGCGGCGTCGACCAGCCGGTCGACGTGGTCGTGGGCGGCCCCGCCCACCGGGCCGGACACGCGGGTCGGGTCCGTACGGTGGTCCCCGTCACCAGTCAACAACACAGGTCCTCCGCAGCCGGCCCGGACGTGGCACGCCGGAACGTGGGTACGTGCCGTCGCTTGTGCGAATCCTATGCCGCGAGCCGGTCGGGCCGAGTGTGAGCTGCGCCCCGTCGCACACCTGCGGGAACACCGGCATCCGCACCGATCGCCCGCGGGAGCTATGCACGACAGCCCCGGGCCCGGGGGCGGGGGGGGGGGC
>NZ_JBFAXR010000290.1:0-1015 GCF_040680895.1 Streptomyces sp. NPDC051940
GGCGCTCCCGGTGCGTCTGCCACGGCGGCTGCGATCAAAGCCACCAGGTTGTCGGTCCAGCAGTCTGATTCCTTGGTCGCCACCTCGACACCGCAGCCGCCGCAGACCAGATTGGGGCCATCCTGGCCGGCGAGTCCGCAGCAGCCAGCCCGCCGCCGAGAATCGGGGTGCAGCGCAGTCCCCGGAACATCGTCTGGGTGAAGGATCAGCAGGCTGGCGTCGAAATTGACCTTGAAGGTTCCCGCAGCCATTCGGGGCGTGGCCACCTCATGGCCCGCCGGCCGCTCCGACCCCCTCAACAGATCCGCCGGCGCCACCTCGTTTGTGAGCGGCCGCCGGCAGTTGACGCAGAAGAAAGTGGTCATGTCGTCACTCCTCACCGGCGACACACGCAACGCGCCTCGATGGCCGTCATGTTGCGGCCGTGGCTTTCCAAGCGGCGGTGACGCATCCTTCCTCCCAGTGCCACCACCCCTTCGCCTCGCCGTGCTCCAGGAGCTGACGAATCCGCGGGAGATCCGCATCTGGTGGGACATCAAGGGCAACCATCCGGAACTGCGCGATGCCCTCACCCGTCGTGCCCAGGCGGTGAAACGTCTCCAGCACGGTCTGCCGGGCGGCTTCCGAGCCGCCGTCCTTCATGACGATCAAGCGGATGGTGCAGTTCTCCGAGGCCTGCACCGTCTTGCCGGCCCAGCGGACACCCTCATCATCGATCTCCACCCGGAGGATGTCATCACTGGCGACTCCGCGCACGAACCACGGAGTGTTGTCCAAACGCACGGTGCCGTCGCCGAGGTCCACCGCCCACAGGCTCTCCACACTCGCCGGCGGCCAGCCGTCCTCGTCGACCTGCAACCGGAAGTGGACCTTCACGTGATCATCTCTGATGCCCGTCACCAGATCATCTTCCATGCCTGGTGCACTCATGGGAAGCGATGACTGCACCAGCGAGAATGATCTTCAACGCGCCCCATCTGGACCGACCGGCCTCCACGGCGGACGTCCAGCGGAT
>NZ_JBFAXR010000291.1:0-1014 GCF_040680895.1 Streptomyces sp. NPDC051940
CAGATCGACCTGTCCATCGGCTCGGTGAGCGGGCTGTCCGCGGCGATCACCGGCGTGGTGATGGTACCAGCCCCCCAGACCCCCCGTCAGCTGAACGAGTCCCCACAGGCGCAGGAACCCGTGGCGTTCGGGTTGTCGATGGTGAAGCCCTGCTTCTCGATCGTGTCGACGAAGTCGATCGACGCACCGGTCAGGTACGGGGCGCTCATGCGGTCGGTGACGACCTTCACGCCGCCGAAGTCCTTGACCACGTCGCCGTCGAGCGAACGCTCGTCGAAGAAGAGCTGGTAGCGCAGGCCAGAGCAGCCACCGGGCTGGACGGCGACGCGCAGCGCCAGGTCGTCACGGCCTTCCTGCTCGAGCAGGCTCTTGACCTTCGCCGCCGCGGTGTCCGACAGGATGATGCCGTCGGTGGTGGTGGTGTCGTCCTGAACGGTCATTCGCAATCTCCCGGGTTGCATGGACTGCTGCCGATCGGGTCCAACCGGCGGGGCGTGGGTTTCATTCCCATGCTCGCACATCGGGGCTGGATGGGTCATCCAGCCCGTGTGGTGGTGGGCGCCCTCGGTCGCCTCCCGCCGCGGGGGCTGCGCCCCCGGGCCCCCGTTCGTGTCCCTGCGGGTCGGCTGCGTGCGGCTTGCGCCTGCGGCGCGGTCGGCGCTGCGCGCCTCGTCCTCAGACGCCGGACGGGCTGGGGTGGTGCTGCGGTCACGCTGCATCGTGCGCCTTGCGCCGGCGCCTGCGGCGCGATTCGGCGCTTCGCGCCTCAGTCCTCAAGCGCCGGACGGGCTGGGAGGGCGCCGGTTGCGTCGGCTGACGCGCTTCGGGCTTCGCCCGAAGTCCTCAAACGCCGGACGGGCTGAAAAGGGGGCCGGTCACGCTGGAAAGGGGGCCCGTCACCCTGGAACGGGGCGCCTTCCCCGGCGCAGCGCAGCGGAGCCGGTACAACCCCACCGATTTCCCGGCGCAGCGCAGCGGAGCCGGTACAACCCCACCGATTTCCCGGCGCAGCGC